>CAJIZJ010000014.1 GCA_905181825.1 uncultured Flavobacteriaceae bacterium | reverse complement strand
TACTTGAATAGAATACCCCCCACCCATACTCACTTGAACTGGAATATTTTTGTCCTTACAAAGGGTTAAAACAAAACGATCTCTAGCTTTACATCCCTCCATAGACAGTCCCAACCGACCAAGTTTATCTGTTTTTAACACATCAACTCCGGCTAAATAAAACATAAAATCTGGCTCAAATAAATCGACTAATCTTGGAAGGTGATTTTTTAAGGCATTTAGATAAGCTCCATCCTCAATGTTGTCATCAAATGGTAAATCAAAATCACTGTTTTGCTTTTTGAATGGATAATTTTTTTGACCATGAAATGAAATAGTAAAAACAGAATCTTGATGCTCAAAAATGGACGCTGTTCCATCCCCCTGATGTACATCTAAATCAACAATCATAACTCTTTTAGCTAAATTATTGTCTATCAAGTGATTAGAGGCTATTGCCTGATCGTTAAGCATACAAAATGCACCAGGTCGATCTCGAAAAGCGTGATGAGTACCTCCAGCTATATTCATTGAAATACCATGTAGTTGTGCATAATGCGTATTTTGAATAGTCCCTTGGGCTATCACATGTTCCCGCTTAATCAAAGCTTCAGAAAGCGGAAAACCGATTTGCCTTGTATCTAATTTGGACAATGACAAATTGATCAAATTATTATAATAGCCTTCATCGTGTGTGGATAATAGTAGTTGTTTTTCTATGGGTAATGGAGAGAAAAAATTATCTATGTTACAAATGTTTTTTCTCAATAAATCCTCTGGTAACAACTCATACTTTTCCATTGGAAAACGGTGCCCAATTTTAAGTTGATGTTTATAAATTGGGTCAAAAGCAATTTTTAACATTAATCATTCATTTAAGTCACGCTATAAAATTAGTTGATTTAAAAGTTATAATATTGTAAACAAATAAAAATTTTAGGTTTTTTATGAAAGTATTAGTCATTTTATAGATGTTTTTGAGAACTACTAAATCAAAAGAGGATGCGAAAAAAAAATATTTCCATTGTGAATTATTAGGAAGGATCAAATGGCTTAAATAAACTGAAAATGTTTTACAGTAGTATTTTAAAATATCATCACCCAGAATATTTTAAGATGATTAAAGGACTATGAACTCCTGGCACCAAGCACTTACTTAAAACTATTCAATTCTATCACATCCTCCTAAAAATAGTTCGACTACACTATTAACTTAACAAATTCAAATTACTTGATATTTATCCCAAAAAGAGCTTCAACAAAGACTGACGGGGTTTTTGACAAAAAATAATAATAAGAATACAATAAAATAAAACTTTAATATATATCTCTTTTTTTTATGTCAGTTTATTTTATGAACTCTGTTAATACTTTTTAAAATCTATATATTCTTCACTAATAATCAGTCTATTGGATAAAAAGTTATAGATTTAGATAAAATTTATAAAAAAAAATATTTATCATACTTAAATTTGTGTGCTATTTTCGCACAAAATATTTTTCATGAAATTAAGTAACGATAAAATTGAAGAAATCATTGAACTAATAATCTTGGTGATTAAAGAAGATACACATTTACGGATTGCAATTAACAATTCTCAAAGTAATAATTTTCATACAAAAGAAGAACTTGAAAAAACAATTGATGAAATTTCATCAATAGAAATGAAAAAAATATTTGAACAAAAATTAAAAAACTTTGACTCTGACAGAAAAGAATATCTAATGGAAAAATATGGTAAATTTATTTTAAGCGAAAGACTTGTTAGGTCAACGATAAATCCCTCTTTTGGATTGAAAAGAAAGTATGGAGTATTTGGGAAACATTATTAACAATTAGTATACAAAAACTACCTCTAGCTTTTACCCTCCCCCCAAAAAACAACCAACACACTTAATCTATCACATGTTGTGTTTAAAATACAAACATATGAAAAGAATTATAATTTTTTGTTTTTTATTTTTTTGTAAATATTCTTTTGGAGACTCAAATTTTGTAATCCAAAAAATTCATACAGATAACATATATTACAATGTTATAATTCATGAAAATAATGCATATGTAAGTTCAAATAATGGAATATTTTTCATTGATACGTTAAGCGGTAAATTAGTAATGCATGATGAATCTGTAAAGGGTGCAATAAATCCTGACTTGTTAAAAAAGTTAGGGTTTAAAATTGAATTTATAGAATCTCCTATCCCTCTCCCAGATCCATACATGTTAACTGTCACGGATTTCGCATACCACCACAACTCACTATATATTGTAACGAAAGGAGACTTACTTGAATACGAAAATAAGCCCTATAAGTTTTTTCCATACGGAAGTGTTCGTTCTATCTCTAAAAATAGTATTGGAACGTATAGCGGGGTGTATATTAACGGAGAGAAACTAAAAAAAACAAACTATACCGATGGACAAGTAAGAGAATTCGATAGCATTACATTTGTTTGCTACAATGGCATCATAGTAGTCAAGGATAAAACAGAAAAAGTTCTATATGATAACAGTAATTCAAAATTTAGTAGTGCTGAATATGGAGCAATTTCAGATATATTTTCAATAGGAAATTCTTATTATTTAGCTCTATCATCAAAAGGTATTTACAAATATGATTACAATTTAAACAGTTTTAATTTAATTTATTCTAATAAAAAAAGAATTATTCCAATAAGAAATAAGATTAACAATCGTATCCAAAGTGACAAAGAGTTCCATTTTATTGATGATGACAAATATCTTTCTGTTGATATAAATACTTTAAAAACTAGAGTTATTTATGACAACATTAATTTTAAAATAGATGACATTTTAGAGTGCAGTATTGATGGGACTATTTTCTATGGAATTGATGGAAATAAATCATTATTTAAATTTGAAAGATTTAAAAATGAGCTCAAGTTAATTAGTACTCATAAGATGAGTTTATCAGCACACACAATTTCGGATGTTGGAGATCTCGTTTTTTTATCTGGAAATGATGGTTTAAGTGTCTTTGTGAAATCTATTGGACAAATGTATAATGGAATTATAAATGACGAGTTTAATAAAGATGCTGTATTCAAATTAAAAAATTACATCAGTTTTGGAAGTATTCATGGGGTTTATAGCATTGAGAATGTTAATGAATATCAAAAGAGCTCATATCTTCAAAATTTAAGTTCAAACAGTGATAGTCACTTCATATATGAAATTCTAATCATATTATTTATATTAATATCATTTTTAATAATTTTTAAATCATTGATAAACAAAAATTTATCTAATGAAGAGCTAGTCGTAGAAATTAAAAAATTTATTATTAAAAACTTAAGAACAGTCACTTTGACTACATTACAAGATAAATTTACTTTAGATTATAATGCTATAAATAATTTACAAAAAGGATTCAGCCCTGCTAAATTCATAAAACAAGAAAGAAATAGCAAAGCAAAAGATATGTTTTTAAAAGAGGAATCCATATCAAAAATCTCCAATTACACGGGGTATTCTGAATCATATCTTTTAAAGAACAAATATAATTTCTTGAAATAAAAAACAGATAATTTTTAAAAAAATTGAAAACCAAGTGGCTTTTAGTCTTTGGCTATCAATATTAGTTTACAAAAGCCTCAAAAAATTATCTGGAGGCCTCTCGGCGACTCCACAGTAGAAGCCGCAATCATTTATGGTTATGGGTTTTTCAATTAAATATCTTTATTGGTTTAGGAAATCAAATCCTACTAGAGGGCTTTAAAAAAATAAGTGAAAGTTATTTCGGTTGAGAGAAAAAACGTTTTGGCTCGAAGGTTGGCATCGCTCCATTAATCTGCTTACCTAAACCAAGAGGTACCCTATTTGCTTCTGCAATACGTGACTCTAAAACAGTAAGAAGCGAATCTTTGATTGATGAATACTCAGGTTTATCAGCTAAATTTTTAAGCTCTGATTTATCAAATTTATGATCATATAACTCGTAGCTATAAACCCCTTTAAAGCGCCATTGATTCAATCGGTAACGCTTGGTTTGAATTCCATACCCTTGTGCTTTCTTATTTCCAATGTTCACCTGAAGTTCTGTTAAAGCACTACTTCTAACAGCCGCCTTAGAATTTGTAAAATAGGGCACTAAACTTTTTCCACTTACAAAAGAAGGGGGTTTAAGATCTACCACATCCATAATCGTAGGATATAAATCCACCAATTCTACAGGCGCTTTTACCACTTCATTCGTGGTTGTGACTCCAGGTCCTGAAATAATCAATGGAACTCTTGTTGCGTCCTCAAACAACGTTTGTTTTTGCCAATGGCCATGCTCACCAAGGTGATAACCATGATCAGATGTGAAAACTACGATGGTATTTTTATCTAAACCTGTTGCTTTTAATTTATCTAAAACACGTCCAATTTGTGCATCCATAAAACTGGTAGTTGCATAATAGGCTCGTTTAATTTCTTTGGCTAAATCAGGATCTATAGCCACTTGTTCTTTTTTACGACGCACCGAGATGGCTGCAGGTTCTGGAATTGTATTCAAATATCCATCCGTGCTTTGTGGGACCGTGAAATCTGTGGCGTCATATAAGTCAAAATATTTTTTGGGAGCCACAAAAGGAACGTGAGGTCTGTAGAGTCCAAAAGCTAAAAAGAAGTTCTCACCACTTTCAGAAAACTCATCTAAAAAATCAATGGTTTCCGTAGCGCCTATTCCATCTGTTTGCTCTTCATCAGCTCCCTCTGCCTCCAGCCAACTTAAAGTGCCGCCATCCAGTTTTGGCTTTAATCCCTTTAACTTATATTCTTCTATTTTGTCGCGACCGTAAGGATTTACTGTTCGGTCCCAAGTGTATGAATCATCATGACCGGCTGTTCCAATATCTCTAGGGTTATGGTAATGATAAATTTTTCCAACCCGTACCGAATGGTAATTCTCCATTCTAAATTTTTGTCCAAGTGTGATGACATTCGGAATGGTTTGACGAACATACAATCTTAGTTTTTTTGATTTTGTCTGATCTGGATACAACCCAGTCATCAAAGAAACTCTAGAGGGACCACATAACGGGTATTGAACATGCGTATTATCAAAAAGAAGGCCTTCTTTGGCGAGTCTATCAATATTTGGTGTGATTGCAAGTGGGTCTCCGTAGGCACCCAGAGCACAGTTTAAATCGTCTGCTATAATGAATAACACATTCATTTTATTAGACTGTCTGATGGGCTTTGAACCGGTAATAGATAAAAATATTAAGATTAAAAAAATAAACTTTAATAGCTTCATAGAGTGTTTTTAGAAAAATACAACAATTAAAAAATTTAATAAATATAACGAATAATCCACTTCCTATTGTTTTAAAAATTTAAAATGAGAATGGTTTACACTAATAAAATAAACGCCTTCTGATAAGTCTGATACATCTATATAACCACTTTCTAACTCCTTTTGAATACGTAATCCATTGATATTATAAAGTTTAATGGAGTAAATAGGCTCAGAAAAAAGCAGTTTTATTTTATTGGTTGCTGGGTTTGGAATCACTTTTAATGAAGCCCTTTGAGCATAAATGTCAGATTCAAACGACAGAGAGCTCGTAGGGTCACACGAATATACATATTGATTAACTACAACTTCAGTATTCAAATTGTTTGGTCCTACATAATAAGTAACTGGGATAGACGGGGTTGATTGATGATTTTTATAAAACAAACCAATATCAGTTAGATTCATAGCATCATCATAAAATTCAGCATTGCCAGGATCTTCAGGAATAGTGACGTTTTGAGGTTCAAACCAAGCATATCGTTCCACAAAATTCAGGCTTTCAAGATAAGGAATAGCAAGTTCCATGAATTGACGGTTTACTTCTGTTGACCTATACTTGTTTCCATTAAATTCTGTAATCCAAATAGGCAGTCCATACAAGTTATATACCTCATTTAGATACGTACTAAAACGATCTAAAATTGCACTTGGGCTCACATTTGGTGAATTTTGAGGATTCCCTCCCCAATCATACCAATGTAGCGCAATAACATCTATCCTAATATCATTTTGAATGGCTTGTTGATTGAATGTATTTAACCATTCAAATGCTGCGCCTTGGCGACATGCTGGAGACACTAAGCGCAGCCCCGTTTTCATTAGGTTTTCATAGATGCCTAATGCTACATTCACATCACACAAATTATTATACTGACCAGATTGACCATTACAGTCATCAGGCTCGTTAAAGCCTAAAACATGAGTGGATTTATATATTGAACGGTATAAACTTATATCCCCATCATCATTAGCGCCCCCAAATCCCCAAGACATGGGAGGGCATTCTCTTTGCATATCCGAAAGGCCATTATTGCTCCATCTGTAAAACCAAGTATTGTCCATTCCGACAATGTCTCCCGCTGTCCCTTTTTTCGAGACCCAGTTCCATGGAATAACTCTTACAAAAGAAATCCCTTCTACAAGTGAGTTGGGCAATGTATGTATTTCCAAATCTTCTTCTGAAGCTATATAAACGTTACTCTTTCCTGTTCCGTCTTCATTAACAGCAAGTGTTAGCATATGCCCTCTTTTTAAATAAAAAGAACGAATGTTATCATTCATTTGTGTTGGAATCGAAGCCCCACTGTAAATCTGGTCAATAACGATAGAAGCTTCAGATCCATTTAGGTTTTCGTTAGAATAAATGGTCAAAGGAGTGGCTTCCAAATTTTGTGCCCTTACAACCACTCCGTTATCATAGTAATTATCAAAACGAATGTTTGTTGGATATTCAGAGTAATCATTAAACACAAAAAACTGAGACAGATAATTGTCATAGGCTAAAGTTGGAGTGACATTATTTAAACGCAACCAACTCATATTAGAGTTTATATAAACCTGAATATCCTCTAAAAGAGGCGTATTCCCACTCAAATGAACATAAGAATTTTCATTCAAAATAAGAGTCCCTCCAGAAAAACTATATGCATCAAGGACTCCATTCGAAATCTGTAATGTTTTGGAGGATTCTAAAACAATGGAGCTATTAGGCAATGAATAAATAATATTTTCATTCAAAGAGATTGAATCAAAATTTACAGCACCACTACTAAACTGAACGTTAACCGTTCGTTCAAAATCTACACTACTTACAGTAATTGTATTAATTCCCAATGAAAGTGCTTGTGGGTTTCCTTGGGACCAATTTCCATTAGACACCGTCTTATTAACCCGATAATTCACGCTTCCAGAAGGTAAACCAGTGACATTAATTACAAACGTTTGTTCTGCCCCATTATTCCCATCCCCAATTATAGCCGCATTATAAACGTAGGGCCAAGGTTCTGTAATGCCTTGATTAAATATATGAGGTGTTTGAGAAGCAATATTAGTTAGTTCAGTAGAAGTTGTATGAGCCTCACATGAAAGTAAAAGATCGAAATTGATAGGCTGTGAAGGATTTATACTTTCACTTTCGGGGGGTTGACCAGAGACTGTATTTGCCCAATTGGATTCATTAAAAAAATTAGCATCTCCCCCATTACCAGTCCAATATAACTCTTGAGAGAATAGAGTATTTGTAACTAAAAAATAGAGAAAAATTACATGTTTTTTAGTTACAAACATCAATTTAAATTGGTTTATTAATTAAATTATTTCTTCATTAAACTATGTGAATATAATTAATTTTAAGATTTTATTTATATGATTTTACTATAGGTTTTGTTTCGGCGTTTTCTTTCTGGTTCTTTTTGGTGTTTATTTTTATCTGCTGCATTATTTTATTAAATAATTCTTTATCTTTTTCTGTAACCATTGCCTTTACTTTTTACGGGATTCTAAGCCTCCAAAATCTGTGTCTGAAATATGTCTTAACTCTTCAAGGGAGAGAGTATTGCCATAACTATCCTTAAGCTTATATAGCTCTGATTTCAAAAGACTAATGGTTGAAGCATGGGCAGAGTTATTAATTAGATTATTCATTTCAGAGGGATCGTTCTCTAGGTCATAGAACTCCCAAGCGTCTATATTATAATAAAAATGAATTAATTTGTAACGCTGATTTCGAATGCCATAATGCGGTTGTACCCGATGGTAATATGGGTATTCATAGTAGTGGTAATACATAGATTGTCGCCAATTATTAGAGGCTTGTCCTTTAAGAATCTTAAAAAAACTGTTGCCTTGTACTTTTTCTGGAATAGATACGCCAGCCATTTCCAATAAGGTAGGTGCAAAATCAATATTTGAGACAATATCATTTACAACTGTTCCCGCTTTAATTTTTCCAGGGTAACGAATTATAAACGGCATTTTCAAAGACTCCTCGTACATAAAACGTTTGTCAAAAAACCCATGTTCTCCTAAGAAAAACCCTTGATCTGAAGCATAAATTAAAATGGTGTTTTCTTCTAATCCGTTCTCTTTTAGATAGGCTAACACTCTTCCAATATTATCATCAACCGAACGAATTGTTGCTAAATAATCTTTAATATATTTCTGATACTTCCATTCACGAACTTCTTGTGGACTCAACTCTATTGAAGGTGTCACTACTTCACTTGGCTTAAATCCATATTGACTCCATTGTCTTTGTTTTTTCTTAGATAAAGAGTCTGGGGCCGTCATTTTCATATCTTGTCGGCTAAAATAATCCATTGTCATCTCCGTATCCCCTGCCGTCAGTTCCCTACCTTCATAAGAATCATTGAAATTAGAAGGGTATGGCATTTCTATGTCCTCCCATAAGGCTTCGTATTTAGTGTCAGGCGCCCATTCCCTATGTGGAGCCTTATATTGTAATAGCAGGCAAAAGGGTTCTTTTTCATTTCTTTGCTGTAACCAGTCTAAGGCAAAATCAGTAGTTAAATTTGTAGCATAACCCTTTTCTTTTATCGTCTCTCCATTATCGTTATAAACGGGATCCCAATAAAGACCCTGTTCCCCTTTAGATATATGATATTTGTAGTAATCAAAACCAACAGGTTCTGATGCTAAATGCCATTTACCAACCAAAGCTGTTTGGTAGCCTGCATTTTGTAAAGCTTGAGGATAGGTCCATTGTTGATTATCAAAAACCCCACCTTTATAGTTCTTATAATAACCATTCACGTGGCTATAGGTCCCCGTAAGAATCGCTGCTCTACTAGGGCCACAAATGGCATTGGTACACAATGCGTTTTCTAACAAGGCTCCTTCATTGGCAATACGATCTATATTAGGAGTCGGCGCTAACTCTGTAAAAAGACCTCCATAGGCAGATATGGCGTTGGTCGCGTGATCATCCGAAAAAATAAATACAATATTCGGAGCCTTTTTTTCACTTGGATTGTTTTGACTGTAACAACAGGTTGTTATTAAAAATAAAATCCTAAACACATACTTGTTTATATGAAACATAACTTGATAAGATAAAAAAAGCTGATATATTCGAATTTATATATCAGCTTTTAATTTGAAAATATTCTTACTATTGTTTGATTATTTTTTTGGTAGTAATAGTTCCGTTATCAACCTTAATTAAATGGATACCAGAAGAAAGCTCTGAAATATCAACTTGATTGGTGTTAAAAACTTCTTTTTCTAAACTCCCTAATATTGAATACACCTTGATAGATTTGATGTTTTGAACACCATCAATAAAAATAGTTCCTGTAGCCGGATTTGGATGGATATTAATTACTGAAGAGCTTACATCCTCTAAGCTTAATAAATCCAACCCATTTACAGATAAAGAAGAATACCCAATATCTCCGGTACTAAATTGGAATCTAATGCTTCTATCCCATGCCACAGCAGCAACTGTTTTTGAGAATAAACCTAAAGTAAGAGGAGCTACACAACATTCAATATCATTTCCTGCTGAATTAGTCTTATAAATCCTATAATTAGCACCCACTGCTGGCAAACAAGTGATATTCATTTCAAATGAGTGAGCAGTATTCATATTAGAACCATCATCTCCAGCTGATGCAGCTGTTAAATAATAAGGGAAATCAGAATCCTGTGAAATAAATAAATTTGATTCGCCAATAGTTATCTCATCGCATTCAAATTCTTCAAAAGGATACAGAACTTGTCCATTATGTGAAAATGAATCAAACTCAATCGAGCCACTACCTGAAAACTGAAATTTAACATTACGATTGAATTCAACTGCAGAAACAATAATTGTATTTTCCCCCACTACTAAATCCCCTTGCTGAGTAAAGTCCGCTGCACCAGTTGAAGTAGTTTTATATATTCGATATGTTGTTCCATCGCCCAAATTTGTAATATTGATTACTACTGTTTGAGCAAGTCCACTCGTTGCATTACCTTGTGAAGCAGCTGTAAATATTGTATTCCAAGTTGCATTAGCTCCAGTTGAAAATAAACCTGAATCGGTCATATTTATTGATTGCGCAGTAATAATATTTACTGAAAATGCGAAAAATAATAAAGTAATTTTTTTAACCATAATTATTGTTTTTAGATAATATTAATTGTTTTTATTTTTGTTTGTACGTTCTCCATTCTTTCATCTTGTCTTTTCCAAGAGCACTTTTTAATTTCCCAGAGAGTCTATTATAAACCTTTTTTAATTCAGCCTTTTTGGTTTCTAAATCTTCAGCATAAGTGCTTCGAATTATAGCAACTTCATGAAAACGTTTTAGTTGAATTTCGTAGACTTTTTCTTTTTCATCATCGTCCAAAGAAAGAACTTCAGACATCTCATTTGTTATTTTAATAGCGCGATCTTCATTAGTGTTTTGAGAATAAACATTTGTGGCTAAAACCATTAAAAATAGAAGCAAACTAATTTTTTTCATAATCGTATATTTTAATTATAAAATTAAAGAAAGACTAAAAGCTAAAGGTTAAAGAATTGTTCAGATAACTAAACTAATTAACCAAGCTAATAAATAGGATGATTTTTAACAGAGTTATCAATTATTTATATAACAAAATAACTAATGGTAAGAATTAAATTTTTCAATGGGTTTATTTTTCCAGTTTATACCTGGTTGCCATTTAGGTGCTTTGACCTTATGTAAATAAGTATCTAAGGCCACTTCTAGTTCCTTTAACTTTTCAGGAAACATAGCCGCTAAATTATTATTTTCTTCTAAATCTTGAGCAATGTTAAATAATAAAAGTTCATTCGTATCATGAAATTTTATCAGCTTGTAAGTATCGATTATTATCGCCGAATGGGCTCTTTTAATAGCAATTCCATTTTCGTATGGCACATGAAATATAAGACCTTCAGAAAAACGTTTTACAAGACCTTTACCGTCATTAGCTAATAGGGGTTTAAAACTTCCGCCATCTAAATTGGTTTGATTGAGCTTTTTGTTACCCGCTAGATCTACCATAGTTGGGAGTAAATCTGAAAATGTGATAGGGGCTGTGGACTCTGCTCCTTCCATAATCTCTGGCCCAGCAACTATAAAAGGAACGCGGATACCGCCTTCCATAGCATCCCATTTTCCTCTACTTAAAGGAAAGTTGGAGCCCTGTTTGTAAAATTGTTTGGGTGGCATTACAGGCACAGCCCCATTGTCTGAAGTGTAGATAATATAGGTATTGCTTTCTAGACCTAATTCTTTTACACGATCTAATAACAACCCAACGCCAGAATCCAAGTCTTCTGTCATAGCGGCAAATCCAGGATGTTTTTGATACCTGCCTTTATCTATGTCTTTATATTTTTCGAGTGTTTCTTCTCGCATCATAATATCTGAATGGACTGCATAATGAGAAACTTGTAAGAAAAAAGGCGTTTCAGATTTTGCCTGGCTTTCGATAAAATCAATAGCACTTTGAGTGGTACTAAATATTTTCTTTGGATCCTCTGTAATGGTATTACCCCATTGTATCTTTCTTGATGATTTATAATTAAATCCACCATCTTTATTACCTGTAATCCCATCACTGTAGTCATAACCAAGAACTGAAGGCTCAACATCAATTCCCCATTTACCAAAATGAGCTGCTGTATAGTTAGGATCAATAGATTTTAATAACTTAGGAATTGTAAGCGCTGTTTGATGATCGATATGCTTCGTGTTCATGCCTACTCTAATCATTTTAAGCCGGGCTGGCGTTTGTCCAAACTGAATACTATATCTGGATGGAGAACAAACAGGTGCACTTGCATAGGCGGAAGAAAAACGCATACCTCGATTTGCTAAGGCCTCAATATTAGGCGTTTGGTGGTAATCACTTTTAGATTGAATTTCATCGTCCATCATTTGAACTGAGGTGCCATTCCATCCTTGATCGTCAGCTAAAATAATGATGAAATTAGGCGACGTTTTATTCGATTTTGTAGGGGCTAATTTACACCCATAAAGTACGGATAGAATTATTAAAGTTAAAAATGATAAGGGATGGTTAATTTTCATTTAAAGTTTTTTGATAATCGGTTAATGAATACGAAATTTATGTAGTGAGGGATGCTATAATAAATGAGTAAGTGTCATCAATCAATATAGATAACCTTAGCGTTAAATGTGATTTCTTGTGCCAATATAAGGGACGGAAGAAAAATCAGAATAAGTAGTGATTTTAAATTCATGTGGTGATGTTAATAAATTATTATACAATATAATGACGAAAACTAAGGGTTGAGTTAAATTTTTGTCCAAAACAGTTAATTATTTGACAGGATAATACTTCAAGACTCTTCACTGTAAACTTTAGGAGTTTTACCATAGAATTTCTTAAATAAGGTGCTAAAATACTTAGGGTCATTAAAACCAGATGCGTAAGCAACTTCACTAATGCGCATCCTTTTATTGTTTTTCAGTAGCTCTGAAGCATGATTTAACTTGACTTTAATCACCAAATCTACAGGTGACATATTTGTCAAGCCTTTTAACTTTCTAAATAACTTGGATCGACTAAGACCTGTTTTTTCAGATATTAAATCAATCGAAAATTCACTATTGGTAATATTCTTTTTAATAATCTCAACCACATCAGATAAGAAGTTTTCGTCATTGGATTTGACATGTTCTTTAAGGTCTGAGCTTGAACTAGAGATCTGAGAAATTGTTTGTCTTGAATTCAAAAGATTGACAATCATGGCATTTAATATTTTCATATTAAAAGGTTTTTCTAAATACGCATCAGCCCCAATTTCAAGACCTTCAATTTTGTCATCAACATCATTTAAGGAAGTGATCATAATCAAAGGGATATGACTTGTTTGAAAATTGGTTTTTAGAATATTACAAAGCTCTTTCCCTCCCATCACAGGCATCATTACATCTGTTATAATTAAATCTGGATTTTTTGAAAGCGCTATTAGTAGTGCTTCTCTTCCGTTAGGGGCGTCAATGACATTATATTTCTTTTCCAATTCAAATTTAATGGTGACTCTTAAATCCTCATTATCTTCTACCAATAACAAGGTTTTATTACTAGTAATACCTTCTTGAATAGACTCTGAATCTAAAACTTCTGATTGCTTAATAAATAAATCCTTTTCTTTATAATGTTCACTTCCTTTTTTGAGAGTTAAGGAGAAGGTAGATCCTATGTTCTGTTTACTTGTAAATTCAATTGACCCCCCATGCAATTCAATGATTTTTTTAGAAATCATTAAACCAATTCCAGAGCCCGAAATCCCTTTATTGTTAATATTAGTTCCTCTAGTAAATCTAGAGAATAATAGTTTCTGTTCATCTTCAGGAATGCCTATTCCATTGTCTATAAAATCAATTTGGATATTTTTGTTTTTTGCTAGAACCTTGATTTCAATTTGACCACCATCTTCGCTATATTTTATAGCATTTGAAATTAAATTATAAAAAATCCGTGACACTTTAGTTTCGTCAAACCATAAATAAACTTTTGGAACAGACAATGAAATATCTATGGATTTTTCAATGAGCAGTGGCTCAAATTCAGCTACAGTTCTGTGTACTATTTTTTTTAAATCTACTTTTTCAACTGACAACTTTAGCATCCCTCGGTCTGCCTTTTGAAAATCTAGAAGCTGTGTTACATATTCATTTAAATTTTGTGTATTTCGTTGTATTAGTTCAATACTATTTTGAAGCTTATTTTTTTCAGTAAGTTGTGAAACTAGGAGTTGTATCAACGTTACAGGAACCCTAATATCATGTGCAACTTCGGTGAAGAATTTTATTTTGTTATCATTAAACTTTTGATCTGCTCTTGAACGTTTTAAGAGAATAAATAAATACAGCATTACAAATCCCAAAAATAAATAGCATAAAAAGGCCTTAAAGCTTAACCAAAAAGGTTGTTTAATAATGATATCAATTTTATAGGATTGTGAAGATAACTCACCATCTACATTAGTAACTTTAGTCTCTAAAGAATAGGCTCCTGAGGGTAATTTTGAGTAAGTGGCTTGTCGACTACTTTTCGATAGGGTTGGTTTTTCGTCGTAGCCCTTTAAATCCCAACTGAACAGTTGTTTTTTTGAACCATATAACTTTGGGGTCTCAACATTGAAAGTTAATGAATTTTGATTGTAATTTAGTTCTATTTTGTCAAGAAAATTTATGTTTTCATCAAGGATTGTGGAGTCTGGCAGAACCCCATTAATTTTGAATTCAGAAACATAAATATTTAAATCTTCGACCTCGCTTAATACATCTTTAGGGCTGAGTAGGGTTGCTCCTTTGGGACCTCCAAATGCCAAACGGCCGCTCTTAGATTGTGTGGATGCCCCAAAACCAAACGATTTAATAGTTAATCCATCAGCCGCATCAAACTTTCTGATAATGCCTCTTTTGGGATTAAGCTTCCATAGACCCGAATAAGTTCCTAACCATAGGTTCTCTTCAGCATCTTGTTGAATCGAAAATACGGTACCCGATTCAAAATTTAGTTCTTTATTTAGGTGCTTAATCTCTTTTGTCGTTAGATCATAGCTTAAAAGCCCTTGCGTATTTCCAATCCAAATACGATTGTTGGCTTCATCAAAACATAAAGAATAAACCTGTGTAATATTTTTAAAGACCTCATTTTTAATCGATCTTATTTTTTTGGTTCGTTTATTAATTTCCTTCAGGCCGTTAGCAGACCCCACAAACATAAGGTCTTGGTTATTAGAGATAATAGACCGCGCATTCCCCGTCTTATAACTGCTAACTAAAACACCGTTTTGATAGTGTTTTACAGGACCATCAATCCCTCCGACCCAGACCTCATTTTGGTCGATATAAGTGGCGAAAATTAATTTAGATTTATTCTCATCTTCAATTAAAGGAAAGACATCTGTTTTTCCTGTTTCTGGATTGAACTTAATTAATCCACTACCATACACTCCTAAAATAAGATGGTTATTGTGCTTATTTATAGTTAGTACGGCCTTGTTTGCTAAATCTGGGTTCTTATTATAATTAGTCCATATTCCATTTGGAGAAAGTTTACTAATTCCATTTTCTGTTCCAAACCAAACAGCATCACTTTCATCAAAATATATAGAACGAATATTGTTATTATGTATACTATTTGACTTGTAAGGCACATAAGAAACATTATTAAATGCATTATCTTTTGGAAAAATCAAATCAATGCCAATTTCTCTCATACCGAGCCAGTAAACGTTTTCATCGTCTACAAAAATCTCATAAATACTATTTTGGCTTAAAGAGCTAAGTTTATTGGGATCATGTTTTAAGGTCTTAACAATATTTAAATCTTGATCTATTACTAACATCCCCACCCCTTCAACAGAAATTAAGGCATTAATTTCTCTATCAAACTCAATAGATCTTACCGTATATGTATCAACTTGACTATCATATAAAACTACTTTTTTAGTGTTTTGTGTATCAATTACGAAAAGTCCCTTTTGATACGTTCCAGCCCAAATTCTATTTTGACTGTCAAAATTAAAATCAAGTGTTTCAATAGCCTCTAAAAGTGTACGCTGGTACACAAGTTGATTGGAGGTATCTGAATAACTATACACATTTATTCCATTAGTTGAAGCCACATAAACCTCGCTGTCTCTTAAATGGATCTCCCTATTAAAACGGGTTTTAGGATGTCGTAATTTACTGGTTTTATTGGATTTAAAATCATGAATCAACAAGCCAGATTCAAGTCCAATTACCAAAGTATGATCGTTGAGAGGTTCAATAGACAGGAAATTGAGATTTTTGAGACTTAATATGGATTTGAAATTATCCTGTTTGTATTGGTATTGTAACAGCTGTCCCTTAGAGCCTAAAACAAAAATATGACCTGCAACATTAATAATATCTTCAACACCTTCAGAAATATACGTGTCATACGTTTTAAATTTATACCCTGAATATCTGTTCAGACCTTGTGAAGTTCCAATCCACATATACCCCAAGCTGTCTTTTTCAAAAGCACGTACAGCGCCACTACTAATACCATCATAAACACCAAGGTGCTTAATTTGCTGCCCATGGGTTAGAATAGAAGAAAGAATTAAAACAAAAAGAATTGATTTCGAAATTTGTTTTTTCATTACACCGATTTAATACACCAAAATACAATTTTATAAATGAGTAACGTCTTTACTATTAATGGTTTTTTTTATTTCGCTTTAATTCCATGACCTCTCTTAGCCACCAATCTCTGTTTGGATTGTACTTATATTGTTTTTTTAACAGACTTGCTTGGTTTCTTAGGTTTACTTCAATTGCATCATATTTAGCTGTATTTATTAAGTTCTCCATTTCACCAGGATCTTTTTTAAGATCATACAACTCGTCAATATCATTGTCTAAAAAAGAATCTACTAATTTGTATCTATCAGTTCTAACTGCAATTTGAGTTGGTCCGGCATAAGGCCAGTAGGTGTCCAAGTAATACTCAAATAAAATTGCTTTTCGCCAGTCCTTATCTTTTTTGCCATTTAATAGATTAACCATCGACTCCCCTTGCATATAGTTTGGCACTGTAATTCCTGCAAGGCTGAGAATTGTAGGGGCTAAATCAATATTTAAGCATTGCTCTTTGACTTTAGAGTTTTTCTTAATTAGCTTTGGATACCGAATAAGCATTGGAACTCGCATAGAATTTTCATATGCAAGTCGCTTATCTAAAAAAGTGTGCTCTCCCATAAAATAACCGTTGTCACTGCTATAAATAACAACCGTGTTATCCAATTCCCCAAGTTCTTCCAAAGTGGCTAAAACCGTCCCTAGAGACTCATCAATAGCAGCTAAACATCGTAGAAGATCCATACTACGATCGTAGTTGATGGGCCACTCCATTTCTGGCAACTCTAAAGGGATTGGAAGATTTTTTTTCCAGTCAAATCCAAATGTTTTTTTTCGTTGCCATTTAGGCTTACCCTTGAACGTCTCTTTGTGAGTGTCATAAGGAGGGGTAGGTAAATCCTCATTTTCGTATAAGTTGGTGTGTCTTGCGGCCGGTGTATGCGGTTGATGTACTGCTTTATGCCAAAGATTTAAACTAAATGGTTTGTTTGGATCTCGTTTTTCTTTTAGCCATGACACGGCTTTATCGGTTAAGATATCAGTCATGTAACCAGTTTCTTGGTATTCATTTCCATTTTCATTGACTTTAGGATCAAAATACTCTCCTTGACCAATAAAACTAAACCAATAATCAAAACCAGGCCTAACATGCGCCTTGCCTTTTAAATGAGCCATATGAATTTTTCCAACATGTGCTGTTTGATAACCTGATGCTTGCAAATGACTTGAGTAAGGAGCGAATTCATCCCATTTGGGATCTACATGTCGGTTGTTTTGATTGACACCATGGATATGAGGATAGGTGCCTGTTAAGAAACTAGCCCGAGAAGGAGAACAAATAGACTGCGTAACAAAGAAGTTTTCGACGTGAGCACCTTCATTCTTTAAACGATCAATATTTGGTGTTTCTAGAAACGGATAACGGCCAGAAAAACCAACAGCATCAAAAGGTTGATCATCAACTAAAATAAATAAAAAATTAGGTTGTTGTGTATTAGTATCCTCTTGGTTTGTTTGAGCATTTGACCATAGACCACAAATTAGAAAAACAATTAAAACAACAACTGACTTACTATTTATTTTCATATAACTTAATATTAGGAATCAAAAAGAACAAAATTCAATTTATTCTGTAGGTTAATAGTTCTATTTTAGGTCAATATGTTTGAAAAATTGATCATTATCAATTTATGGAATGAAAGAGGTTAAGCTAAGAGATACAATGAAAATACCACATTTAATATTTTAAACAGAATGCGAATTCTAACACCAAACTGATATATTTTATTTTAGACTTTATAGATTCAATTGCAAATTGGCACAAGCCAATATAATTAGAAATCAATAAAAAAAAGTTCTAGACCCGACTTCACTTAAAGTTAATAAAAACGGAAACCAATGAATTTCATTAAACAACTTGTAACTATTATATTTGGATTACAAAGAAAATATTTAGCCCAAGAAAAAAAGACTATTTAGTTGTTTTATTTGTTGGAAATAATTACACTTTTGTATCAAATATGTCCCACTTAGTCTCTCTAACATCAAATAATACCAACTGGAAAAGAAGCTAGCTCTTTTAAAGAGACTAAAGGCTGGTACGTTAATTGAGTCTCAATGGACTCTCTCACATCGCTGTCCGAATCCTCATCACTACAATTAGTCAATACACTAAAAAATAACGATATGTATAAAAGATATTTAATAAATAGTATTAATTATTAATTTGAATTTGAATACTTAAATTGGGTCTCAATCGGAACATCAAACAACCCTTCAAGTTCATTTCTATTTTTTTGATAAAATTTAGTTTCTGGCGGTAGACTTAAATTATTCCAAAAGTTTTGATCATAGTCCAATTTATATAATGTCATATCCTTTTGATCATATTCGTCGCCAGTTGATTTTGCAGTGTTGGAATTGTCATCTAAGTTCAAAACAAAAACTTCATGCCTGTAGGCTACTGGAACAAATGGCTTGAGTTTTTTTCCAGTTTGAATTGAAATTCTTTTTATATGTTCAGGCGTTTTTACATAGAATGTATACTCCCTTTTGTGGTAACTCAAATACAACTTATTTTGATTGGTATTTTTATAAACATAAATAGCGTCCATAGATGAACCTTTTTTTGGTGTTTTAAACATATCTAATCTATAAATTTTGGACGTATTGAACCCAATATATAGAGTTATAAAATTTTCATTTTTATCAGTTCCTTTGATAACTACTATATCCTCTTCTCCGTAATTGGTATCCTCTATTTTTTTCCATTTATAGGATCCCAACGAGATCCCCTTTCGCAGCGGATTATTCCACTCCATGTACTGTAATGAGTGCTTATTTTGAAGGTTTTTCACAAATCTATAATCAGAAGAGGTACGGTTGTGGCGGATCTTAAACCCATGCATATCGGACGAAGGCCCACGATCAACAACGTCAATAAACTGTTCAATAAAAAAACGACAAATTTTATCTTCTACAGACCAACGGCGGTATAACATCCCAAGTGTATGTTTACTACTTAGCGTGTTTGACTTAAGCTTTTTAAGCGCATTTTTCACAATCGTTCTAGAACTTTTAACAGACACTTCTTTTAACTCTGTTATTTTTTCTTTTAAAATGATTTTTTTATCTGTTAATTCAATAAAATCCTTAACCTTAATTTTGAACATCTCATAGCCAATAGACGAGATCTCGAGCGTATCCATTAACTCTTTATTTGATACTAAGAAATTAAAACTTCCTTCCTCAGTTGAACTAGCCCCTATGTTCTTTTTTAAAATACCAATAGAAGTGTAAGGAATTGGATATGCGTACTCGTCATAAACAAATCCAGTAATGTTTATTTTAGATTGAGAAAAAATAAATGATGAACTCATAAACAAAAGCAAAAGTACTAAAGGTTTTAATTTTTGAGTTAAACTAGTGGTGTTTAGATTCATAATTTATTGATTAGAAAACTTAAAAATTGTTGTTGATTGAAAAGTATCATTGGGATTCAATATAACTGTTGGAAACTCGGGTACATTAGGTGAATTAGGGAAATGTTGAGTTTCTAAACAGAAACCTGAGTGCTTGTTGTAAAAACCACTTAGATAATTGCCTGTGTAAAGCTGTATTCCAGGTTCGTTTGTAAAAACCTCTAAGAAACGACCACTTGCCTCATGCACTACTTTGCTAACTAATTTTAAATATCCCTTATTTTTTAGTACCCAACAGTGATCATAACCAGACCCTAAACGCAATTGATGATTGTCACATGTTATATCTTGTCCTATTAATTTTGGTTCTCGAAAATTAAAAGGAGTAGAGGTGACTGTTTCTAATTTTTTAGTAGGGATTAAATTTGTGTTCACTTCTAAAGTAAAGTCAGATTCTATTTGTAAAAGATGATCTAAAACAGGTCTATTAAAATCTCCGGAAAGATTAAAGTAAGAATGATTCGTTAAATTCACAACCGTTTTTTTATCAGTGGTTGCTGAATAGGAAATTTCTAAGGAATCAGTATCCGTTAAAGTAAATACAATGGATGTGTTTAAAGTACCAGGAAAACCATTTTCCATATCTGCACTACGATACGATAGGATTACAGAAGCCGATGTCTCAGTCACTCTCGTCTTAGGAGACCATAAGACCTTACCAAAGCCTTTCAAGCCACCGTGTAAACTATTAGGACTATTATTAGCTTCCAAGTTATATAAGTGTCCATCAAGAGAGAATTTAGCATCTTCGATTCTATTAGCATAGCGGCCGATAGTGGCACCAATAAAAGAAGTGTCACTTAAATAGGGTTCAAGGGTGTCGTAATTTAAAACGACATTATCAAAGTTCCCTTTTGAATCCAGAACCTTTATACTTTGAATAATCGCACCATACGTTAAAAGGGTGACTAGTGTGCCATTAGAATTAATTAATGAATATGCATACACATCGGTACCGTTAGGCAATGAACCAAAAATTTCTTTTTGAATCTTAGGAAGTGGCTTTGGTGGTTTACTATTCATAATCACATTTAAAACTATAAAGTAAGTGAAATATATTTAATTAAAACGTTGGAAAAATTCCCATATTTCTGGAAATAATATATTTAAGTTTAAATTGTGACCTCCATTTTCAATCCTAAGATATCTAATTTCTTTATTATCATCACAGGATTCAAATATGGTTAAAGTGTCTTGACCTAATAAATTCAACTCAGGAATCTCTGAACAATTAAATTGATTAGCCCACAGCTCAGCACTCTCATAAGCATCTAAAAAAATATGACCAAATTTAGAACCACCCTCAATAGGAATAACTTCATCTGCAGCTCCATTAACTTGAAATACGGAAATAGCGTTTGTAGATTCTAAAATTGGAAGACTCACTATAAGTTGAGAAACAACAGGGGCTATAGCCTTAAAATGATTCGTTTCTATAGCTAATTTATTAACCATCCCAGAGCCATTTGATGTTCCTATCGCATACATTCTGTCAAAATCTAAATTACTGTAATTTTGTAATTCTTCGACGATAAGGTTTACAAACGCTACATCATCTGCCGTGGAAGGCTCAGGACCTAGATTCCAGCAGTCCAAAAATCCTTGAGGATAGATTCCTACAAAAGCACCACTTGTTGTAAAGTTGTTTAGTTGATTGACCCAATTTGTATGAGAGCCTCCTCGTCCATGAAATGCAAAAACTATAGGGTAATTTATAGTAGGATCAATTTCATTTGCTGCTTGAATAATTACAGGACGATTTTGTATGACTCCTTCAATAGATTGGGGAATATAAATAGTTTTAGTGGTTAAAATATAGGAGACTTCTCCACTGTTATTATTTCCTGAATCATTTATATTTGAAGCATTAGAATCGCTTTTACATGCAAAATTTGATGTTATAAAAAGTAATGTAATTAAAATGTAAATTATTTTTCTCACAACATTTAATTTTTAGATTTATAATACTATTTTAATAAATTGTTATTTCCAAAGACTTTCCATTTCTTCTAATGTTTTTCCTTTGGTTTCAGGAACGTATTTTAAAATGAATAGCAAAGCTAAAATACTCATAACTCCATACACCCAATAAGCAAAACCGTGATTAAACAAGCCAGTTAAATAGGAATTATCATTCATTATTGGAAAAGTTAAAGACACTAAATAATTAGAGATCCATTGTGCTGCAACTGCAACTGCCAATGCTTTCCCTCTAATTTTATTTGGGAAAATTTCTGCTAATAATACCCAGGTAACTGGTCCCCAACTCATCGCAAAACTTGCTACATACAACATCATACAAAACAATGCTAAATAGCCTGTCGCTCCACAGAAAAAGACAAAACCTAAAGACAACATAGCGACAGCCATTCCTGCTGCACCAATAACCATTAATGGCTTTCTTCCATATTTATCTACTGATTTTACAGCGATTATGGTAAATAAGAAGTTTACAACCCCTACAATAATAGTCATAAATAAGGCACTATCTGTACCCGAAGCTATTGTTTTAAAGATTTCAGGAGCATAGTATAAAACTACATTTATACCTACAAATTGCTGAAAAACAGAGATTAAAACTCCGACAGCAATGACTAACCAACCAAAAGAAAACATATGACCAGAAGTCTTATCGTTCATAGAAGCTTCAATTTCTGTAAGAACTCTATTACCTTCTTTTTCACCATTTACTTTTACTAAAACTTTTAAGGCTTCTATTGGTTTATTTCGCAATACTAAAGATCGGGGCGTGTCGGGAACAAAAAATAATAATCCTAAAAATAATGCTGCAGGAATAACTTCAGAAGCAAACATCCATCTCCAACCAAACGTGTTTAACCATTCATCTGAACCACCACTTCTTGAAATAAAATAGTTCACAAAATAAACAACCATAAAACCACCAACAATAGCCAATTGGTTGAAAGAAACTAGTTTTCCTCTGCTATTTGCTGGCGCAATTTCTGCAATGTACAAAGGAGATAACATCGATGCTAAACCAACACCAATACCTCCAATAATTCTATACACAATAAATACGGTTGAAAAAGTATGATCTAGTTCTCCTAAAGTACCTAAAAACATTTCTGGCATAGCAGAACCCAAAGCTGAAATTAAAAATAAAATAGCAGCTAAAATTAATCCGTTTTTTCGCCCTAGTTTTTTACTGACTAGTCCTCCAACAATCCCTCCAATAATACAGCCTATTAATGCACTTGACACTAAAAAACCTTTAAAAGCACTTGCAGCTGTTTCTGACAATCCTTTTGGGATTACGAAAAAACTATCTAAAGATCCTACAGTTCCTGAAATTACTCCAGTATCATATCCAAATAAAAGTCCGCCTAAAGTGGCTACTAATGTGATTTTAATTAAGTAACCTGAATTTACCGATTGAGCCATGATTTATTTGTTTGTTTTTGAGTTAAGGTTACAAAAGTCTTATGACCTTATATGTATTGGTTAATTATATTTTCGAATAGCTCTTGCTTTCCGCTTTGAAGGGTTAACTCACCATTTTCCATGGCAATTTTATAGAGGTCATTTAAATCTAATTTACCCGCTTCAAAGTCTTTTCCTTTTCCAGAGTCAAAAGATCTGTACCGTTGCTCCCTAAGTGAATTATAGGAAGAAGACCTCATTATTTTATCCGCTGTTAGTAACGCTCTAGCAAAGGTATCTGCCCCTCCAATGTGGGCATGAAATACATCCTCCATATCGGTTGAGTTTCTTCTAATCTTAGCATCAAAATTAACCCCACCCCCCTGAAGACCTCCAGCTTGAAGGAATACGAGCATTGCTTCCGTTGTTTCTTGAATATTATTAGGAAACTGATCGGTATCCCATCCATTTTGGTAGTCACCTCTATTGGCATCTATACTTCCTAACATACCAGCCTTGGCAGCAACAGCAAGCTCGTGTTGCATGGTATGCTGAGCTAAGGTAGCATGGTTTACTTCAATATTCATTTTAAAATCTTTCTCTAAACCATATTCTTTCAAGAAACCAATAGCTGTTGCAGAATCAAAATCATATTGATGTTTCATAGGCTCCATTGGCTTAGGCTCTATAAAGAAATTCCCTTTAAACCCCTGAGCTCTTGCATAATCTCTTGCAGTCGCTAAAAACTGTCCCATATGGTCTAACTCTCGACCCATATCCGTATTCAATAACGACATATAGCCTTCACGACCACCCCAGAAGACATAATTTTCTCCATTTAAAGCGATGGTCGCATCTAAAGCGAGTTTAATTTGTCCACCAGCTCTTGCCATAACATTAAAATCTGGATTCGTAGACGCACCGTTCATATATCGAGGGTTTGAAAAACAATTTGCAGTTCCCCAAAGAAGTTTAATTCCTGTTTCCACTTTTTTCTGCTTTATATAATCTACAATCGTAGCTAATCTTTTTTCAGATTCCGCAAATGTTGGCGCTTCTTGTACAAGATCGTAATCATGAAAACAAAAATAATCAAAGCCCATTTTTCCAATAAACTCAAAAGCAGCATCTGCTTTGTCTTTAGCTGCTTGAATAGGATCTGAAGATTGGTCCCATGCAAAATTTTGTGTTCCTGGACCAAATGGATCAGCTCCCTGCCCGCAGAAAGTATGCCAATAAGCAATAGCAAACTTAAAATGTTCACGCATTGTTTTACCAGCAACAACTTGACTTGGATTATAATATTTAAATGCAAGAGGATTATCAGATTCTTTTCCCTCAAATTTAATAGTGTCAATTCCTTTAAAGTATTCTTTTGTCGCTAATGAACTCATAATTTAGTTTTTAATAAAATTTCTAATTCGGTTTTCCATGTTTGGTATGCTTCTAAGTAGGGAGCTTTATTCTCCAATGGCATGTAAGTCATTACATGATCATTGTCTGTTATGTTTTGTCCAAATTTATCAAAATCACCATCTAAGAGACCCGCTGCTCTTGCAGCGCCGACAGCTCCTGTGGTGTTGTATATTTCTATTTCATGACCAATTAAAGTAGCGAGTGTATTAGAAAATATTTCCGATCTAAATAAGTTATCATTACCAGCCCTTATGACATTAATTTCTGCATTATCATTTTTTAAAATCTCCATTCCATAAACAAAAGAAAAAGCAATTCCTTCTAAGGCCGCTCTGTATAAATGTCCTTTACTATGTTTATTTAAATTAATATTACAAAATTGAGTCCCTATATTTTTATTGTCTAACATACGCTCAGCACCATTTCCAAAGGGAATGATGGAAAGCCCATCACATCCAATAGCCACTTTTGCGGCTTGGCGGTTCATGACTTCATAGGAATCGTCACCACTTTGGTTTCGAAGCCAACGGTACATAATTCCAGCTCCATTAATACATAACAACTTACCTATAGATGGTGATTCGCTATTATAATTTACATGAGCAAAATTATTAATTCGAGACGCTTCCTTTGAGTTGGTATTATTAGTTACAGCATAAATAACCCCTGAAGTTCCACCTGTGGCTGCAACTTCTCCATTTCTTAAGATATTTAATGATAAGGCATTATTAGGTTGATCACCAGCTCTGTAAGTAATTGGTATCCCTTCAGGTAACCCCGTTTGAGATGCAGCTGCTTTAGTAATCGTACCTTGTGAAGTGAAATTAGCTACAATTTCGGGTACTAAGT
Organism: uncultured Flavobacteriaceae bacterium; assembly: GCA_905181825.1. GTDB lineage: Bacteria > Bacteroidota > Bacteroidia > Flavobacteriales > Flavobacteriaceae > Hel1-33-131. The sequence goes on along the minus strand of CAJIZJ010000014.1, from coordinate 5,484 downwards.
TCGAATCGATTCCATAGTAATCAAGAAGCCATTGAGCGATTGTATCTGTTTTATAATCCCACAGTATGCCTTCAGATAGCCCGTTTTTTGTGGTATTAATTTGAGCTGTTAGCTTATAAGCTATGTAATCCCCCGGCAACATAAATTTATGAATTTTCGCATACAATTCAGGCTCATGTTCTTTAACCCATTTTAATTTTGAAGCAGTAAAATTTCCTGGTGAGTTAAGAAGGTGCTCTGCACATTTTTCGGATCCATTAGCTTCAAAAGCCGCATTTCCAATTTGAACTGCTCGACTGTCGCACCAAATAATTGAATTTCTTAGAGGTGTTCCACTTTTATCTAAAACTACCAGCCCATGCATCTGGTAAGATATTCCAACGGCGTCAATTTTAGAGGCGTCAATTTTAGACTCTCTAATCACTCTTTTAGTTGCAGTACAAATGTAATCCCACCAATCATTAGGATTTTGTTCTGCCCAATCATTCTGTTCTGAAATGATAGACATTTCGTGAGGAGGCTCATGAAGGCTTAGTAAATTTTTACCACTTTCGGCATCGACGAGCGCCACTTTTACAGATGAACTTCCTATGTCAAATCCTATATAATATCTAGTGTGCATAAATTTTAATTGGTGTCATTCAAAAATATTTTAAATATGGCTTATAAAGTAAAACAGATGAAGCAAATACTAAAAAAAATGAAGCTTAAATAATTTTAGAAATCAAAATCTAAGAATTATATAAAATCTAAAGTTTCAAAAGAACTCCCTAAGACCTTTGAGTGACTCGCACCAAGCCATTGATCTAACAAAGTCGCATACACACTTCTAAAGTCAATTGTATACTTTAAGTCTCCATTATTATCTAAATTGGATAAATCCGGACTGTCGTTATATATCCCTGGTTTGTTTAAGTCTTTACCAATGATAAAAAGATTATTTGCAGCACCGTGATCTGTCCCACTAGCTGCGTTTTGCTGAACACGCCTTCCAAATTCAGAAAAGGTGAGTATCAGAGTGTCTTTGAAAGAGTCAGAAGCTTCTAAGTCTTTTACAAAAACTTCCATTGCTTCGCTATAAGTTTTGAGTAATCGTGCTTGTCTATTGGCTTGGTTTGCATGGGTATCAAAGCCGCCCATAGAAACATAATACACTTTGGTATCAAGCTTAGAATTAATAAATTCAGCAGTAGTTTTTAATTGTTTTGCAAATGGGTTTTTAGGATAAGATTTTGTGCTAGTTGTTGTTTTACTTGTTTCGTAAATATACTTAGCTGAAGACTTAGCACCAACCATTGTTTTGTATAAATATCCAAGGTTATGTTCACTTAAATGGGCTTCGGTTTGGGTTTCTAATACTTTACTAAAAAAGGGGGTTTTTGCATTGTTAAACATCTTTTTAGCATCTTTAGTTGCCACCCCATTAATTGTTCTTCCTTTAAGAATTAGTGACAAAGAGTCGTCTACTTCAATTCCACTGTAAGGTTTTTTTCCATACTGATCAATATAGCGTCCCATCCATCCAGAATCTAAATACTCTGAAGCACTACTGGCCGTATGCCATATGTCTGTAGACCTAAAATGGGATCTATTAGGATTCGGATATCCAACATTATTAATAATTGATAAATTTCCCTTATCATACAACGATTTTAAAGGCGATAGGTTTTCATTAAGCCCTAGCTCTCCGTTCAAATCAATAAGTTTGTTTTTGGGTATTGAGATTCCAGGGCGATTACTATAATACAAATCATTTCTGTATGGAATAACCGTATTTAAACCATCATTCCCTCCTGACAACTGAATAACTACCAGTTTTTTATATCCAAACAAGCGAGGGTCTAAGCTTTCGAAAGCTTTCATGAAACTCGGAACGAGTATCGCACTACTTGCCATCGAACTTTTAAATAAAAAATCTCTTCTTTTCATAAGCTATAAAATTAACACAATTGATACTCAGGAATAGACATCAATTGAATACAATATTGAAACGAATTTTGAGACTGATAAGCTTCTAACATTTTAATAGTATCCGCATCTATTCTAGGGACAACTAACGCGTCACTTAATTCATTAAAGGACAAATTAGAATAATGAGTTTCAAAATATGCATGGTCATTTTCATCAACTGAAAACCGTTGCTTTTTTTCCTTATAAAAGTCATTGAAGGTATCTTCAAATTCTCCTTTGGACATCAAACTAATTTTGGCATTATTAAAAACTAAAGCAGGTAGTTTCAAACGAAACATTAATGAATTCGAATCAATCCAATAGCGATCCCCTTTCCAACCCGCCACATTAACAGGATATAAAAGTGTTTGACCCATCATTTTTTGAAGGTATGTAACCTGATTTTGTTTTTTAAATACGGAAGGAATCACTTTTTGCATTCCTACCATTAACTCAACGGGGGATTTGATTTTCACCCCTATATTACTCTTCTCATAAAACCAGTCAGTCATAAACAGATATCGCATTAATTGTTCTATGTTATAGTCTTTATGAAACACATCTGTTAGTTCTTTTATATGATCTTTATCTTCAATAGGGTTGACAAAATAGCGATAGACTTTAGTACATATAAATTCTGCACAGGCACGCTGCTTAGTAATAATATCAATGATATCATCGCCTCCAAAATTTCCTTTTTCACCTAAAAATATTTTAGAATCCGTATCATGCTTAGAAACTTTTAACACATACTCCCCATTGGGTTTGAAACTCCAACCAGTAAAGGCCCTAGCTGCTTCTTTGACATCAGACTCCGCGTAATTTCCAATACCTAAGGTAAAGAGCTCCATGAGTTCGCGTGCAAAATTCTCATTTGGTTTTTTCTTAAAATTTCTGTTATTGTTAAGGTATTTGAGCATCGAGGCAGATCTAGAGATTGCCTTGACAAAATCCACAAAATTGCCTAAAGCATACCTTCGAAGTGTGTTGTTAAATTTGAGAGTGTGTAAAATATGAGTATCCTTACAAACAAATATATTAGCCCAAAAGAGAGTCATTTTTTCTCGTAAAACCTGCTCAGAACTCGCCATTTTATTAAGCCATATAAAGTTTAATTCTCTAACTTTTTTTTGACTTTTCTGTCTTAATTTTCGAGAGTCTACTTCTCCTAAATTTTTCTTTAGCTTATTGTAAGGAATATCAAAATAATCTCCGAAATCAGATAAATCTATTTGAATTGGTTCTATTTTTCTGGAAGTATCAAAAAGTTCGTTAACACAATCTTTCTTGCTTAACTTTTTAGAGGCAGCAATTAATGTAGGCATAGCCCCAAATCCGGCCCTCCAATTTAAATGTATATATTCTCTTTGATTCATGTCTCAATTTGTCATATACTACAGTATAATTATTGTTTAAATATAAGTTTAAATTATATCAAATAAAAATAGAGTTAATACATTAGTAGGGGTCTATAGTAACAATAGACCCATCGGCTCTATACGTTAGCTCAGCAACCTTTACCGATCTTAAATGAGTAACCCCTTTTGAAAGAGAGGAGTCATGGTAAAACAAATAAGTTTTTCCATTAACATCACAAACAGAATGGTGAGAAGTCCAACCAACAACTGGGTTTAAAATACGTCCTTTATAAGTAAATGGTCCATAAGGGTTATCCCCAATCGCGTAGCAGATAAAATGGGTATCACCTGTTGAGTACGAAAAATAATACTTGCCTTTGTGTTTATGCATCCAAGCGGCTTCAAAAAATCGACGGTCTGTGTCTCCTGAAATTAATAGCTGTCCATTTTCGTCTATAATTTGAATTTCCTTCGGTTTTTCAGCAAATTCCAACAAATCGTTAGACATCTTTGCGACTAGAGGTAATAAAGCTGGTTCGTTAGCTTCGGGAATGAATGCTAAAGGACTGTCTGGTTGAGCCCCATTAAACACACCTGTTCTCCAACGCTGTAGTTGTCCACCCCAAAGCCCACCAAAATACATGTAGTAGTCCTCATTATCATCTTTAAAAACCGCTGGATCTATAGAGAAACTCCCTTTAATAGCCTTTGACTGAGCCTTAAATGGTCCTGTTGGAGAATTGCTAGATGCTACACCTATTCGAAAAATCCCATCATAATCCTTGGCTGGAAAAAACAAGTAATAGGTCCCGTTTTTCTCATTAGCATCTGGAGCCCACATTTGCTGTTTTGCCCATAAGACATCTTTGACGTGTAAGGCGACCCCATTATCTACAGCATCACTCTCAATGGAATCCATTGATAATACATGGTAATCTTCCATAGCAAAATGACTTCCTAAATCATCAAAAGCCTCCCCAGCGTCAATATCATGAGATGGATAAATATAAATTTTACCGTTAAAAACATGAGCAGAAGGGTCTGCTGTGTACATATGATTTACAAGCGGCTTAGAAAGCGCCTTCTTATTTAACTCCTCAAAATTAATATGATCAATCGATTCTTCTGGCATGTTATGTTTTCTAATTAATTCGACGTTGTTTTAAATCTATCTCAATTTGTGATTCCATCTCTTTATTAATTTCATAAAAAAACAATAGCACCACTCCAATTAAAAATGGAATCGCGGGGAACATACTTACCAGCATTTTTGTCCCTTGAATTGCCACTTCAGTTTGTCCATTTTCTAACCCTGGAATGTATCCATAAGAGCCCAGTATTTTTGCAACTAAAGCACTTCCAATTGTAAGACCTAATTTTAATCCAACCATCATGGCAGAAAAAATAATAGCAGTTGCTCTACGATTGTTTTTCCATTCTGAATAATCTGCAACATCTGCAATCATGGCCCATAATAAGGGGATCGTAATTCCATAAAAAAATCCGTGTAAAACTTGAGCTCCAAACATGAGTTCAATCGATGATTTATCAAAGAAATTAAAGAGTATTATAAACAATGTGGATACCAATAAAAAGAAGCCAAAAACATTTCTTTTGCCGTATGCATCAGCCAGTGATTTAGACAATCCAATTCCTATAATCATAAATATAATACCTCCCGCATTAAACAGTCCAAAGCCTGCTGAAACCGGATCATTTCCAAAAAAATTAACCCCTACGGAAGATAAAAAGTTTAAAATGGGGCTTATAAAATCCGTTAAACGATTTTTATCGACATAATTTTCAAAATAATAAACATAAGATCCCCCTTTCATGGCCAAGGATATAAAAGTTAGAGTCGTTAAGACAAGCATGATGAGCCAAGGCTTATTTTTTATTAAATCTGATAAATCTTCCATAACAGTAGATTTTTGTTCGGCTGTTGGAACAATACGTTCTTTAGTCGTCACAAAAGTAATGAGTAACATGATTGTACCAATAATTGCTAACCATGTCATGACAAGCTCAATTCCTACCGCTTTATCTCCATTTCCTGCATAAATAATAATAGGTAACATAAAGACTTGAACAAAAAACTGTGCAAACATAACAGCCACAAATCGATAGGAAGAGATGCTATTTCGCTCTTTCATATCTCCTGTAATAACACCACTCA
>CAJIZJ010000013.1 GCA_905181825.1 uncultured Flavobacteriaceae bacterium | reverse complement strand
TACATGTTAGCCTGCCAAGCGTCTGACACTTTTAAAGCTATTGCACCTGTAGCAGGTATGATATTACAAGAAATAATGGATACTTGTAACCCTACAAATTTGATTTCTATTTTTGAAATCCATGGAGTTAACGATAACGTTACTTACTATGATGGAGACCCCACATCATCTGGCGGTTGGGGAGCTTACCCAAGCATTCCTTCAATTATTGAATATTGGGCTGATTTGAATAATTGTACTGAATTCTTCACTGAGGATTTACCTAACACTAACACTACGGATGGTAGTTCCGTTGTAAGTGAAAAAAATTACGGAGCAGACAATAATAATGAGGTTTGGTTATATAAAATTTATGGAGGTGGCCATGACTGGCCTGGTTCTCAAGGGGCTAATATGGATATAGATGCTTCTCTAGAAGTATGGTTATTTTTTGAGCATATAATGAATAATAGTTTAGGAATAAATAATAATTCTGACTCAGCTAATTTCATTCACCCTAATCCTGCAAAAGACTTCTTCAGTATTTCATCTTCTAGGGCATATTTAAAATATGAAATTTATGATATTACTGGTAACAAGGTATTGGCAGGGGACAACAGAGCTAGTATCGATATCTCTATTTTAAGTAGTGGTATTTATTTTGTAAAGATTCAAGAAAACAATTCAATCTCAATTAAAAAACTTATGGTAAAATAGCTTTACTTTATTTTTTTAAGAATACAGAAATTAAAGTTCTGAATTGTGTCAAAAGGGGTTGTATTATCTGTCTTTAATTGCCCTTCTAATTTAAAACTATTCGAAAATAGATGTTTCATATTTTCAACAGAACCCCTTTTTAATTTCTAGTCCACTATATTTTAAAGGTTTTTTTCTGAAAAAGTTCCAATAATTAAAGTGGCTTTCTAAATCTTAGTTACTTGTGTATGCTGTTTCAGTGGTTTGCATATTTTCTACAGAATAAATAGAACTAACTGCGCTGACTGTTTTGGTAATACTTTCGGGATTAATTTTAGCAATGTCGTACTCTACTGTGGCACGTTCATTTTTAAAATCTACACTTGCCGACTTCATACCTTCCATTTTAGCTAGTTTTTTTTCTATGGTCTTAGCACATCCCATTTCACAGGTCATTCCTTTAATGCTAAACTCTGCTTTTGAATAGTTTGCATTTGGATTTAGCTTATTGCTGGTTTTGTCTGGGGCTATTTCAATGGTTTTAATTTCTGCTTTCCTATCTGTCTTGCAAGAAGATAATGTGATTAAAATAAAAGCTGCGCTTAGAATGTTTTTTAAATACTTCATAGGTCTGTTATTTAAATGTAAACAAATGTAAAGATATTTAGTTGTTTATCTAATTTATTGTCCAATTTTGTAATCAATTAATAATTGACAATGAATACAGAGCAAAAAAAATGGATTTTTCTTTTTCTACTCGCGCTAACTTGGGGAAGTTCTTTTATTTTAATTAAAAAAGGACTTTTGGGTCTTTCTCCTCTACAGTTAGGGAGTTTACGAACTGTTATATCCTCGTTGTTTATTTTTATAATAGGGTATAAGTCTCTAAAAACGATTCAGAGCCACCAATGGAAGTGGATTGTTATTACGGGATTTTTAGGTACATTTTTTCCGTCCTTTTTGTTTGCGTTCGCAGAAACGGAAGTTGACAGTGGGGTCGTTTCTATTTTAAATTCCTTAGTCCCTTTAAATACAATTTTGATAGGCCTAGCAGTTTTCAAGATAACGTCTACCAAAACTCAAGTTTTTGGAGTGATTCTCGGATTTATAGGGGCCTCTATGCTTATTTTTAATAGCATGGAGCTTCACCCTGGTCAAAATTATCTCTATGCAGGTTTTGTGATTCTAGCGACCGTTATGTATGCTAGTAGCGTTAATATAATTAAGCGTTACCTTCAAGATGTTAAGCCGATTGCAATAGCAACGGGTAACTTTGTGGCTATCGTGATTCCAGCTATTTTAGTTTTAAGTTTTTCTAACTTTTTTACAACTCTAACTTTTGAGAACGAGTCGATATACCTGTCAATTGGCTGTGTGGCCATTCTTTCTTTATTTGGAACAGTGATGGCTAAAATTATATTCAATACACTGATTCAAATTTCCAGTCCAGTATTTGCATCTTCAGTTGCCTATCTAATGCCACTTGTGGCATTACTATGGGGGCTATTAGATGGAGAGGTTTTTGGTGTAAACCAAGGCTTTTCATCATTCCTTATATTATTAGGAGTTTATTTAGTAAATAAAAAAGCATAAAAAAAAGTCGAAGCATTAACTTCGACCTTTTTTTAGTATAAGACCTTTTATTAATTAAAATCGTCGGCAGAAACTCCTTCATTAGTAGTAATATTACTTGCGGACATTCCAATTACTTGAGGACCAGCAGTAATTTTTCTACCAAATGGAAACAAGACGCCATTTACGTTTCTATAGTCAGAGAGGTCCTCAACTGAAGTGACCTTTTGACCTTGTGCTTCTTCTGTTTTTTCAGTTCTCACCAAAAGTCCACTAGCCGCATCATAGTAACGAAAAGAATCCTCTTTCACCTTTACTTTGTAAGCATCAACTCCCTCAACAGCTGTTAGACTAACCAAGGTAAGTGTAGTGGCGTCTAAGTATGTTTCAGGAAACAACCCTTTTTCTTCTGTTTTTTCAGCGAGCTTAGTTTCTGACATCGGCATTTTCATTCCTTGCTGTTCTGTATAACCCTCGCTTCCGTTGTATTTTTGCTTCATGACTGTTCCCATGCCTTCAATAGACATTTCCATAGAGGTCATGTTTGGTGACATTGTTTTAATTACTGCGGTTGGCTTAAAGGGCATTCCTTCAATAGTAACATCGGCAGATACCATCACGGAAGTAACCGCCTTTACAGCCTCTAATCCGCCAATTGCTGTAATGTAACCATCAACAACTGTTGCTGCTGTTACTCCAGCAGGGATAGGTTTTGAAAACTCAGGTTTTTCAACTGGGTTCGCAAAGGTGTCAAAGTAATTGATTGGGATTCCTGTTTTTTCAAGGTTTTCAATGACTTCACTCCCTTTTCCTACAATAATAATTCGAGCGTTTTCAGCGCTGAAATACTTATTAGCCACACGTTGAACATCTTCAATTGTAACCGCATTTATTTTTTGAAGGTAGGTCGTATAAAAATCTTCAGGAAGTTCATTTACTTTGGTGCTTATTGCATATTGAGCAATTGTACTTGGGCTTTCTAGTGCTAGTACAAAATCACCTACATATTTAGCTTTCGCATTTGATAAGGCATCTGCAGCAACAGGCTCTGCCTTAATGCGTTTGATTTCTTTTACAGTTTCAACCACAGCACTATCTGTTACTGCGTTTCTAACTGCTGCTCCAGCGCTAAATCTAGAAACATACTTGTCTGTTCCAACAGAAGATCGAGCACCATAAGTATAGCCATGCTCCTCACGAAGGTTCATATTTAAATAGCTATTAAAACCACCTCCAAGTATTTTGTTTGCAATTAGTACCGCGTGGTAATCTGGGTCACTCATTTTTAGAGATACATTGCTTGACAAGGAGATATTTGACTGCACAGCATTAGGCATGTCAATAAAATTAATCTCTAAAGTTTTAGGGTTTTCGTTAGGCTCTACAATTACAGTAGTCATAGAGTCTGCTTTGTCCCATTTTTTGAAATGTTTTTTCACAAGCTTCATGATAGCTTTTGTTTTTACATCTCCAATAATTACTAAATATGTATTATTTGGGTTAAAGTATTTTTCATAATAAGCATTTATATCTTCAAGAGTTACCTCGTTAGCAGTTTCTTCAGATATAAATTCTCCGTATGGATGCTGTTTGCCGTAAGCTAATGCCCCGCCAACACGTCCAGCAATTGCATCTACACTTTTAGCGCTAGATTTGATACCTTCAATTAACTTTTCCTTTTCTTTCTGAAATTCTTCTTCAGTTAGTAAGGGGTTCATTGCTGCATCTGCCAATAGCTCTAGCATGCGGTTGCTATATTTTGTTATTGAAGAGGCTGAGCCGCCTCCAAAGCCAAAGTTGAGCCTTGCTCCCAAAAAGTCAATTTCTTCATTGAATTCGTCTTTAGAAATATTTGTTGTTCCATTTCCTAACATCGAACCTAATAGCGAAGTGACACCCGCTTTACTGCCTTCAACAACTGGATCTCTGTCAAAAGCTAAGTTAAACGACACTCTTGGGAGTTTGTGATTTTCAACAACCATTATTTTAAGGCCGTTTTTTAGTTCAAATTCTTGCGGCTCTTCCAAAGAAATTTTTGGAGCAGGCCCTGGTTTAGGTTGCTGTGAGCGGTCAATCTGAGCGTTAACTCCTGTAGACATAAAAAACACGGCAATTAATATATATAATTTAGTTTTCATTTTAAGGTTTTTTATTGATTATTCCTTTTCGGATTCTGGTAAGTATTCTAATAACAATCGTTGGTTTGCATTAAGATATTTATTAGCAACTGATTGGATTTCTTCACGTGTGATAGAACGGTAAATGTCAATTTCATTATTAATTAAATTAACATCGCCATACAACATATAGTAACGTGCCAGTGAATTTGCAATCCCCTCAAAACTTGAGTTGGAGCTTACAAAGTTGTTCTCAAACTTATTTTGAATTTTTTGGTAGTCTCTTTCAGAAATAAGGTTGTTTTTAAGTTTTAAAATTTCCTCATCCATTTCAGCAACTAAATCGTCGAGTGAAACATCTCCTAGTGGCAGGCCATATAGGATGTAAGTACCATAGTCTTCTTGACTAAGATTGATCGCTCCCACTTGAAGTGCCATTTTCTTGTCATCAACCATTTTCTTATAAAGCTTAGATGTTTTTCCATCACTTAGGTAAGTAGAAATCATACTTAGGACATAAGAGTCTCTCTCTTTAAATGAAGGAGTTCTATAAGCCGCCATGATTGCAGGAATTTGTATGTTAGAGTCATATGCTTTAGCTCGCATCGGAGCGGTAATAGGATCTTCTTTCGGGAAGTTTCTCTCGATGTCCTCACCTCTTGGGATGGGTCCAAAATAATTTTCAATCATTACTTTAACTTCAGCCGAATCGATGTCTCCAGCAACCACAAGTACAGCGTTGTTTGGCACATAAAATTTAGTGTTAAACGCTTGGAACTCTTCAAGAGTTGCGGCATCTAAATGCGCCATTTTACCAATTGTAGTTCCTTTGTAAGGATGCTTTTTAAACATGTTGAGTTTAATCTTCTCAAGAAATTTACCATAAGGGCTGTTGTCAACTCTTAATCTTTTCTCCTCTTTTACAACTTCATTTTGTGTATCAACTCCGTCTTGATTAATTACAGGGTGAAGCAGTCGTTCAGATTCCATCCACAGTCCAAGCTCGACATTATTTGAAGGGAACACTTCATAATAATAGGTTCTGTCATCGGTTGTATTGGCATTGTTGCTACCTCCAGCAGAAGTTACAATAGTAAACCACTCTCCTTTTGGAATGTTTTCGGTTCCTTCAAACAATAGGTGTTCAAAAAAGTGTGCAAATCCAGTACGTTCTGGATTTTCATCTTTTGCACCAACATGGTACATTACAGCAGTGGTTACAACTGGAGCAGAATTGTCTTGATGTAAAATAACATGCATTCCGTTACTTAAATCGTACTCTTCAAATTTAACTTCTTGTGCTGAGACTGCTAAAGTCATCCCAAGCAAAGTAGCTAAAGAAAATAGGCATTTTTTCATGAGTTAATTTTTAATTATTATTAATAAATAAGACGCTTTTAATTTTATTTTGTTACACTTTGTTGCATCAAAAATATATATTTATTACTAAACTAGTTGTTAGAAATTAAAAAAACCTAAACATTATCAGTTTAAGTTTTTTTAATGGGAGTTACTTTTACAGCTTTAGAAAACTTTAAACTCAGTTCTTCTATTTTCTTTATGCTTCAAATTTGAACACTTTTTTGAGTTGTCACAATCATTTAATAATTTATTTTCGCCATAACCAACTGCAATTAAACGATCTGAGTTAGCTCCTTTCTTTACTAAATAATCAACGACAACTTTTGCTCTACGTTCAGATAATTTTAAATTTGAGTTAGTACTTCCTTGAGAGTCAGTGTGTGATCCAATCTCCACAATAGAAGATGAATTACTTTGTAAAATAGTCCATATGTGTTTATCAATTAATCGCTTTGATTCTTGAGTTAACACGGCACTTCCAGATGAGTAATAAATTGGTACAACCCCTACGCGAGTAGGAATTGTACAGGGAACAATTTTCCATGCGGTCATTCCTCCTTTTTTTACTAAAACTCGCTTAGTAACATTTATATGTTCTGCAGCTACAGAGATCACTTTTGTGGCTTCGTCGGTCACAACAACTTTTCTGCTAATTTGCTCTGTGATTGCCGGAATAGTCTCAACAGCTGTAGTTGCGGGGCTAACTTCAACGTTTCTTTTTACTAATTTATAGTTGCCTTTAATTTTAGTTTTTTGACTAGATGTAGCAATTTTAACTATGCTAACAGGAATTTTTCTTGTGACAGCAGGGTCTTTTCGATAATGAAAAATACGGCAATCATTTGGATCTATTGAAGGACAATCTGGGTCTTTCTCACCAGCTACCCATGATTCTGTGGAAGCTAATACTTCTACTTCTTTGTCGATAAACTCGAATTCTGCATCGTCTATTGTGATTTTATGGTAAGGTTCTTTAGTCCACACAGTGTCCACTACTTTTTTGTAAACTGCGGGAACATTAATGAATTTTTTAGTACTTGGTTTTAGAATGACTTCGGCAAGAACTGTTTTATAAACTGCAGGAATGATTTCTAGCTTATCATAACTAGGAATGCTTTCAACTACAATAGTTTCTTCTTTAAATACATCAGGAGTCACACATTTAGCATAGCACTTGCCTGGTTCGGGGTTTTCAGGTTGTTTGTCAAGATAGTCTTGAGAGAATACAATGCTGCAAGACAACATTGTGAAAAGTAGGTAGGGAGTTTTCATAATAATTTCATTTTAGATTTGAGTAGTTTAAACATACGAATAAAATTAAACATCCACAATTTTTTTAAATGATTTGCCAAATCCCTTGACATAGCCCTATTGAAAGCGTAAAATATATTAGCGTGATGTTGTGGACTTCCCTTTATTTGAAACATTTTGTTTGTGTAGTAATAATTAAGCATTATATTTGCACCCGCTTAACTCCTTTGAGAGGCGAAACAATATAAACTAATTTAATAAAAAACGTTACGCTATGTACGCAATTGTAGAGATAGCAGGGCATCAATTCAAAGTTGAAAAAGACCAAAAAGTCTTTGTTAACCGTTTGCAAACAGAAGAAGGAAAAAAAGTCACTTTTGACAACGTACTTCTTTTAGCAGATGGTAGCAATGTTACTGTAGGCGCCCCAGCTATAGACGGAGCTCAAGTAGGAGCAAAAGTCTTAAATCACCTTAAAGGTGATAAAGTGATCGTATTCAAAAAGAAACGACGAAAGGGATACAGAGTTAAAAATGGTCACCGCCAGTCTTTAACCGAAATCCAAATTGAAAGCATCGTTGCTTCAGGAGCTAAAAAAGCGTCACCAGCCAAAGCTGCTGCGCCAAAAGCAGAAGCAAAACCAGTCGCTAAGAAAGAAGTTTCTAAGCCAGTTGCTAAGGCTGCTGCGCCAAAAGCTGAAGCGTCAGTAGACTTGTCAGCAATGACAGTTGCACAATTAAAAGAATTAGCGAAAGCTAAAGGAGTTCCTGGAATTTCAGCTATGAAAAAGGCGGATTTAATTTCAGCCTTAAGCTAAATCATATAACAATAAAATCGAAATAAAATGGCACATAAAAAAGGAGTCGGAAGTTCGAAAAATGGTAGAGAATCAGAATCAAAACGTTTAGGCGTTAAGATTTTTGGTGGTCAAGCAGCAATTGCTGGTAACATTATCGTAAGACAACGTGGTACTGCACATAATCCAGGGGAGAATGTGTATGCTGGAAAAGATCATACCCTTCATGCTAAAGTTGATGGGCTCGTGAAATTTGCTAAAAAGAGAAACAATAAGTCCTATGTGTCTATTGTCCCTTTTGAAGCTTAATCAAATAGACTAGTATAAAAAAAGCCTCGCATTGCGAGGCTTTTTTTATGTGCTATAAATTATTAAATAGGTTTTTTAGCGATAATGATGGTCTCATCAGTTTTGAATCCATTTCTGTTATTTATAGACTCTTTGTAGGTTTGTTTTATGGGTTGGAATCCCACGGAGGATAGACGGTTAGTTAAGCCCTCAATAGAATAAATTCTGACATGATCTTTTTGACCAAAGTGAAGGAGTCTTCCTTCTTCACTTCTTATAGTGATGTCTTCGTATATCTCCCCCTTTTTAAAGGGTGTTTGGATAATACAGATGCCTCCAGGTTTTGTAATTCGTTTGAGTTCATCCATAGCTTTTATGTCATTTTGAATATGCTCAAGTACATGATAACAAATGATTATATCATATTGATTATCGGGCTCGTCTATAGCTTCAATATTCAGGCATTTCATGGCCTTAAATTCATTAGTATAATCTGTGGTAATATAAGTGATGTTTTTCAAGCATTCTAATGTTCTCCTTATACTCCTTGATGGAGAAAAATGAAGTATTTTAACATCTTTGGCTTTTGGTTTTAGAAACTGCCATAGTCTTCTTGTTCGTGCAAGACTTCCACATTTTGGACAAAGTTTGTCCCCTTTTTTTGAAGTGATAAACCGTGCCATTTTAAATTCGCAAACAGAACACACGAATCTATGTCCTTTATAAAATTGCGATAATAACACACGAATAGCTGTTTCGTTCTTTTTTATAAAAGCTGTTGGGGTTATTTTTTTGAGTAGTTCGTACACTTATATTTTTATTAGCTTTTCATATGCGAGACGTTTGTCCCCATTATCAAGATAAATAACTCCACAATAAAGGTATTTTAGTTTTTTAAGCAAACTTTGCATTGCAAAGTTGTCTTGGTGAGTGTCGATACGCATTGAGTTTATATTTTGATGAAAGAGTTGTTGTTCGCACTGTTCAAAAATAAATTTTGCAACTCCCTTATTTCTGGATTTGTTTGTAATGGCCATTCTATGGATGACCCCATATTTTGCATTGACTTTGGTAATCCATTTCCCCTCAATTGATTTGTAAGTTGGTTCATTTTTGGTGGTGAACATGGCTGTTCCAATAAGCGTTGAGTCTTTAGATGTAACTATATAACTTTCATTATTTTTTAAGTCCTCAAGAATAGCGCTTTCATTTGGATAGCCATTTTGCCATTGATCAATTTCATGACTTGCTAATAAGGCTTGAGCCTCTGCAATAACTTTCATTATTGGGACAAGATCTTTTTTTTTTGTCTTTAGAAACTCCATTTATTGATTTTTTACAGAATAAATTTAAACAAAAAAAAGCCAAAGTAATTACTTTGGCTTTTTTTTGTTGTTGTAAATTTTTAGTAGCGATAATACTCAGGTTTAAATGGCCCTTGTACCTCTACGCCGATATAGCTTGCTTGCTCATTTCGAAGTTCAGTAAGTTCTACTCCAATTTTGGCAAGGTGAAGTTTGGCTACTTTTTCATCTAAATGTTTTGGCAACATATACACTTCATTTTCATAAGCTTTTTTATTAGTCCATAATTCAACTTGAGCTAATACTTGATTTGTAAAGGAGTTACTCATTACAAAACTTGGGTGGCCAGTTGCACACCCTAAGTTTACTAAACGGCCTTCCGCTAAAACAATGATATCATTTCCATTTATTGTGTATTTATCAACTTGTGCTTTAATTTCAACTTTGCTGTCTCCATGTGTATCATTTAGCCATGTCATATCTATTTCATTGTCAAAATGCCCAATATTACAAACAATTGTTTTGTCTTTCATTGCTTCAAAATGAGCGCTTAAGACGATGTCTTTATTTCCGGTTGCGGTTACTACAATATCAGCAACTGGCAATACTGTTTCTAGTTTTTTAACTTCAAAACCATCCATGGCAGCTTGTAAAGCACAAATAGGGTCAATTTCAGTGATTGTCACAATACTTCCAGCTCCCTGAAAAGAAGCAGCAGTTCCTTTGCCAACATCTCCATAGCCACAAACCACGACTCGTTTTCCAGCTAACATAATGTCAGTCGCACGACGAACAGCATCTACAGCACTTTCTTTACACCCATATTTATTGTCAAATTTACTTTTTGTAACCGAGTCATTCACATTGATTGCGGGCATAGATAACGTTCCGTTTTTCATGCGCTCATATAAACGGTGAACACCTGTAGTTGTTTCTTCACTTAGTCCATTAATCCCAGCCATTAGTTCTGGGTAATGATCAAAAACTAGGTTGGTTAGGTCACCACCATCATCAAGAATCATGTTTAACGGTTGGCGGTCCTCCCCAAAAAACAAGGTTTGTTCTATACACCAGTCAAATTCTTCTTCACTTAAACCTTTCCAAGCATATACTGGAACTCCAGTTGCTGCAATCGCTGCGGCTGCTTGATCTTGGGTTGAAAATATATTACAAGAACTCCATGTTACATCTGCTCCAAGTGCCACTAAAGTTTCAATAAGAACAGCCGTTTGTATGGTCATATGTAAACAACCCGCAATTCGTGCTCCTTTTAATGGTTGGCTATCTTTGTATTCTTCTCGAAGACTCATCAAGCCTGGCATTTCTGATTCAGCAAGGTCAATTTCTTTACGACCCCAATCTGCAAGAGACATGTCTTTTACTTTGTAAGGGATGTAGGGGATGGTTTTTACGTTCATAAGGCAATTTTTTAAATGCACTATTTTGGTTTAAACTTATAAAATAGCGTATTTTCGTTTTTGAATTTTTATACGCTGCAAAGATAACTATTAACTTTTTAAAAATTAAATGCCTCTTTACAAATCACTCGACTTAAACTCACAAACTAATGTTAAAGTATGGAAGATTTCTGAATCCATCGCGTTCTTGATGAGTAAATTAGTTTTAACCACTGAAAGTTTAGAGCGCGTTAGTGGAATGAAAAGTGAACTACATCAAAGGGCCTTTTTAAGTGTTCGAATGTTGTTAGAGGAATTTGGTTATTTAGATTCAGATATGTTTTACGATTCCTTAGGGAAACCCTTTTTGAAAGATGGAAAGCACATATCTATTTCACATTCATATCACTTTTCAACAGTAGTGATAAGCACTGTTGAGGTTGGTATTGATATTGAAAAACAACGTCCCAAAATTATAAAAATAGCTTCTAAGTTCATTGGTTATGAAAGTTTTTATTTAAACGAAAAGGATGCAACTCAAATCCAAAAGCTAACTTGGGTTTGGTGTACTAAAGAAGCCCTTTATAAGTTATTTGGTACTCCAGGAATGATTTTTAAAACACATTTTATGGTGCTCCCTTTTAGTAAAGAATCGAATACCACAACTGCCTGGATTGTACAAGACAACAAAAAGTTGAGATTTATCGCTACTTTTATGGAGTTCGAAGGTTTTGGTTGTGTTATTACAGAGCCAAATTTTTAATCTAATACATATGAATATATCAATAGAATTTACACTGACCCCTTTACAGACTGATTTTGAGACCCCAATAATAGTTTTTATTAAAGCCTTGCGAAAGTCAGGGTATAAAGTGATTGAAACCCCCTTAAGTACTCAGATTTATGGCGAGTTTGATGCATTAATGCTGTTTGTTTCTCAAGCCATAAAAGAGTCTTTCGAAAGGATAGACCATGTCGTCTTAAATATGAAAATTGTAAAAAGTGACCGTAGCGACTATGAGCCAAATTTTTAATTTTTTATTTGAACAATACAGTAGTTATGCCGTTTTCGACATTATTCTAGAGATCACTGGGGTGTGTTTTGGGTTTGCTTCGGTTTGGTATTCCAAGCAGAATAATATTTTAGTATTTCCAACCGGACTTATTAGCACTTCAATATTTGTTTATTTATTATTTAAATGGCAGCTGATAGGAGACACTATGATTAATGCTTATTACTTTATTATGAGCCTCTATGGCTGGTACGTATGGACTCGAAAAGTAAATGATATAAATGTTACCCCAATTTCAAGAACAACAAAATCAGAACAACTCACTGGCGTTGTTATTTTCTTAATTACTTTAGTGCTAGTCTATAAAGTGTATCAGTTTTTTGGCATGTGGACGCATTGGGTAGCTTATATAGATACATTAACAACGGCCCTATTTTTTGTAGGAATGTGGCTTATGGCTAAACGGAAAATTGAAAATTGGTATTTTTGGATTGTAGCTGATATTATCTCGGTCCCTTTATACTTTTACAAAGGGTTGACATTTTCTAGTATACAGTATTTTGGTTTTACAATTTTAGCAATATTTGGATTTTTAGCATGGAAAAAAAACTTGAACAACAGCACTCAGACTGTATAAGAGTCGTTTTATTTGGGCCAGAGTCTACAGGTAAAACAACGCTCTCAAAAGCTTTAGCAAGACATTATAATTCTGTTTGGGTTCCAGAATACGCACGTGAATACCTTCAAGAGAAATGGAATAATGAACGTAAAACATGTGAGCCAAGCGATTTATCAGCTATAGCTATAGGTCAAATGCGCTTAGAAAATAAATTATCTCAAAAAACAAATACACTGCTCATATGTGACACTAATTTATTGGAAACAAAAGTATATTCTGAGGCTTATTACTTAGGGTATTGTGACCCTGTTCTGGAGAAATTTGCCATTAAGAACGAGTACGATTTATATTTATTGACCTATATTGATGTGCCTTGGGAGGCTGATGATTTGAGAGACAAGCCAAATGCCAGAGAAAAAATGTTTCAGGCTTTTGAAGATCAATTAAAAAAACATAAGAAGCCTTATGTGCTGTTAAAAGGAAGTAAAACAGAAAGGTTTAAATTAGCTATAAGAGAAATTAATAAGTTAATAAAACAGTAGATTTATGAAGTTTTCAGATTCAATCTCCAAACAAATTTTAGAGGCAGGCATTAGCCTTGACGAAGTTGAAAATCAAATTTCACTTCTTCAAAAAGGCACCACTGTTGTAAATTTAGTTTCTTCTGCTACAATTGAAAATGGTATTTCTCGACTTTCTGAAGAAAAAAATGCTGCGCTCATAAGTAGTTATGAACGTGAACAGAACCAATTAGAGATACTTAAGTTCGTGCCAGCTTCTGGTTCTGCATCACGAATGTTTAGATTTTTATATCATTTTCTAACTAATTTTAATCCAGACAATGATACTTTAAATGCCTTTACAAACCGTTACAAGTCTAAGGATATTTCCTTGTTTTTGGTTGGCTTGGAAAAGTTTCCTTTTTACGAAAAAGTGTTGCAGTTGTTGCTTAAAAAACATGAGGAGTTTGCATATTTAGAAGGTCCCAAGAAGCTATATCTTTTTGTTTCGGAATTGCTTTCTGAAAGTGGACTTAATTATGGCAATCAACCTAAAGGATTAATTCCCTTCCATAAATATAAAAACAACACTCTTTCTTCTGCTTTTGAAGAGCATCTTTTTGAGGCTGTTTTATATGCTTCAAGCAAAGACTCTACCAAAGTTCACTTCACAATATCTGAGGATTTTAAAGGGGACTTCATTGATGAGTTTAATCGAATTAAGACTAAAGTTGAAGACATCACTAAAAGGAAGTTAGAAATCTTTTTTTCCTACCAAAAAAAGACTACCGATACCATAGCTCTAAATGTAGACAATGCGTTTTTTTTAGATAATGAAAGGCTTTTATTTCGGCCTTCTGGACATGGAGCGCTCATAGAAAACCTAAATGATTTAGAAGCTGATATTGTATTTATAAAAAACATTGATAATGTTGTTGCGAATAAATACAAGAATGAGGTTGCACGTCATAAGAAAATACTAGCTGGCGCATTATTAGAACTCAGATCACAAGTTTATGACTATCAAAAAGCATTAACAGCAGTTACAGTGTCTGATGAAATGATTGCAGAGATTATTTATTTTCTATCTAAAAAGTTGAACACCTATTTTCCAGACAGTTTTTCAAATTATAAGACCAAATATATTTTAGATTATATTTCAAGTCGACTTAACCGCCCATTACGTGTATGTGGCATGGTTAAAAATGAAGGAGAGCCAGGGGGTGGGCCTTTTTGGGTAGAAACAGCTAAGTCAGAAATATCTCTTCAAATCATTGAGTCGTCTCAGATAGATATGAAAAATGAGGAGCAAAGATCTATTTTTAATGAATCAACCCATTTTAACCCAGTTGATATCGTATGTAGTCTTAAGAATTACAAAGGAGAGAAATATGATTTATTAGATTTTGTTGATCCTTCATTGTCTTTTGTTGGCCTTAAGACAAAGAACGGCAGGCCGCTTAAGTCTCTTGAAAGGCCTGGTTTGTGGAATGGGGCTATGGCCAATTGGAACTCTGTGTTTATTGAGGTTCCTCTCATAACTTTTAATCCAGTAAAATCAGTTAATGACCTTCTTAAGCCAGCTCATCAAGTGAGCACTAAAAACTAATTTTTTTTCAATTGATTGAAAAAAAATAGAAAAAAAATACATTTAAAATATATTTCTAAACTATATTTGCAGCGTTCTCAATAAAGGGGTGCCAATATCGGCTGAGATCATACCCATTGAACCTAGAACAGGTAATGCTGTTTAGGGAATCGAACTTCAATTAAAACTATTGTTTTAGTTGAAGTTCAACGAAGCCTTTGCTTCAAATTTTTTATTAACTAATTGACAAAGAATAATCACCTCTTTTTATTCGATATTAAATTTATCGTATGAAAAATCATATTCTTTTATCTGCATTTATGCTGACAACCTCAGTTTTATTTGCGCAACAAAATCAAGTTGAAACTGATTCAACAAGAACACAAACACTAGAGGAAGTTTTGGTTAAATCTGTTAGGGTAAAACCTAATGCACCAATTACGCATTCTAATGTTACTAAGGCACAGTTAGAATCTCGTAATTTGGGACAAGATCTGCCTATTTTGTTAAATTATTTACCTTCAGTAGTCACAACCAGTGATGCCGGCGCAGGAATTGGATACACTGGTATTAGAGTTCGTGGTGTGAGTCCGCTTTCTACAAATGTTACAATTAATGGGATCCCATTTACGGATGCGGAGTCCTTAGGTGCTTTTTGGGTAAATATGCCTGACTTTTCCTCATCAGTTGAAAGTTTACAGCTCCAAAGAGGAGTTGGTACGTCTACCAATGGCTCGGGAGCTTTTGGAGCAAGTATTAATATCCTAACAGATGCTTCGTCTGATGCATCTACTGCTGAAATTTCAAATTCCTTTGGAAGCTACAACACTAAAAAACACTCCGTTAAGTTTAGTACAGGGAAGATCAATGATGTTTTTGAGGTCTCAGGTCGTCTATCAAAGATTAATTCTGATGGTTACGTAGATCGTGCTTTTTCAGATCTTAAATCGTATTTTTTACAAGGGACTTATAACAATAACGGAACGCTAATCAAGGCATTGGCTTTTGGTGGTCATGAAAAAACATATCAGTCTTGGGAAGGTTTGACTAAACAGCAATTAGAAGATGATCGTCGTCAAAACCCTTACACTTATGAAAATGAAATTGACAACTACAAGCAAGACCATTATCAATTACACTGGAATCAAAAAATAAATCAAAACTGGTCTACTAATTTAGGGCTGAACTACACATTTGGTCGAGGCTATTATGAGCAGTATAGAGAAGACGACGATATTAGCACTTATGGAGGAATTGTAGAGTCTGCGGATGGAAGCTCAACAACAGATTTGATTCGAAGACGTTGGCTTGATAACGACTTTTATGTTATTAATGCAACTGTGAACTACAGTGAATCAGATATTGACCTTGTATTTGGTGGGTCTTATAGCAATTATGACGGGGACCATTTTGGCGAGGTCATATGGGCGAGACAATTTGCTTCGGAATCCTCAATTAGAGATCAGTATTATTTTGGAAATGGAAAGAAAACAGATTTTAGTGCCTTTGCAAAAGCCACCTATACGTTAAATTCCAAAATTGATGTTTATGGGGATTTACAACTTAGAAATGTTGGTTATAAAACGTCTGGCCTTACTTCTGATTTAGAAAATATGCGGATCGATGAGTCTTACAGCTTTTTTAATCCAAAAGTTGGAGTGTCTTACCAGTTAGCGTCTAACTCAAGTCTATATGTTTCTTATGCGAGAGCCAATAGAGAACCAAGTCGTTCTGATTTTGAAAGTAATCCGGATGTAAGGCCAGAACAACTAAACGATTTTGAAATGGGATGGCGTTACAATAAAAAAGGGGTAATGTTAAATGTTAACTCTTATTACATGCAATACAATGAACAGCTAATCTTAACAGGTGCTTTGGATGATGTTGGTGCTCCAGTACGAACTAATAGTGGAGATAGTTACAGAGTAGGTCTAGAAATAGAAGCTGCTTTTTCGTTGTCAGATGTGTTTATAATACAGCCTGTGCTAACGTTAAGTTCAAATAAGAACAAGCAAACCTATTCTCAGGTTGACGGCGTTTTAAAAGATTTTGGAACCACAAACATTTCTTTTTCTCCAGAAGTTGTCGCTTCAAATGCTTTTATATACAGTCCTTTAAATAATTTTAGTCTAAGTTTTCTCACCAAGTATGTTGGAGATCAATATATGGGTAACACCGATACTGACACCTCAAAGTTAAAAGAGTATTTTGTCAATGATTTAAATATCACTTACGAATGGAATCCGAAATCAGTTTTTAGTGCTGTGGTGGTCTCCGCTTTAGTAAATAATATTCTTGATAAAGAATATGTGTCCAATGGTTACTATTATACGTATGACGACGACTGGTCGGTACCAGGTCAATTAACGACTATTGAAGGGGCCGGGTATTATCCACAAGCCACTCGAAACTTTTTAGTTGGAGTGACTTTGAAATTCTAAAAATTAAAATATTGAATTAGTGAAAGCGTACGTCGGTACGCTTTTTTTAATTGGAAATAAAAAGGCTATTTCCGCTGCTTTCTACAAAGTATGGTTTGAGGCCACAGCGAAGTTCAGGGTTTTCTAAAGGCTGTCCTGTGAATAAGCTGTACTTATTGTTATCGTCACAACCACAGATGCCTTCAACTCCATTAATTGATAACACCGAGCAGCTGCTGTATATATGATTAGGGTC
>CAJIZJ010000012.1 GCA_905181825.1 uncultured Flavobacteriaceae bacterium | reverse complement strand
GCTCTGTGTCTCCATCATCTGTATCTTTAAGCGCAGGTGAGAGTGAGTTAGTAACGTATAACTTAACAGGCACACCTGTTACAGGAGATTTAGAAGCAGAGTGGACAAAGATAAACTTATCTTGTGTTAAAACTAAAACTGTAGGTATTGGTGATGCAACGTATACCAATCCCACAAACAACCAATATGTATTTTCTGTAAATGATACAACCTTACCATTAGATAGCCAAGGGATATTAGCAATTGATACAACAATAAATGTACCTTACACAGGTGGTGTTGGTGCTTACGCCGAATATATAAGCCCAGATGTAGCTATAGATGCACAATATGCAGAAGATGGAGCATCTAATTGGACGTTTGGTTACAGCTACGAGGCAGGTACTTATAGTGCCTCTGGTGATTTAGTAGTGACTTTAATTATTAAAAAAGATGGTATACTAGCAACATTTGATGCTCTTAGAGTAGCAGATATCAATACCATAAACTTCGATTTTGTAAACTTACCACTAGTAGTAAATGGTAGTGAAAAACCAAACACTATTGGTTTAGATGAAGGAGGAGATGCTATCCGTGGATCTTTATCTACAACTGGTGCAGCGTATGATGCTGCTGCCGTTGATGATTTAATAGAAATAACACAGGCAGAATATGTAAATATGATTAGTATTGTACCAGGTGCTGAGTATAAAGGTACTCAGGGTAATCCTGCTGCAATAGCATTTGGATCAAGCCAGATTCTTAGTAGTAATTTAAATGGTGTTTACGAAACACTACCTGCGAACTCTTACGTTGCTGGCGTTAAAATGGTAAACTATTCAGCAGAAACTGGCGCATTTAGGGTTATTGTTTCAGCAGCGTTTAGCTCATCGAGCCCAAGTATATGTATTACAGGGTCTAGTGACTCAATAACTTGGACCAATGAAAGTGACTTTCGTTATTTTGCACAAAAACGTCCGAGTACAAACAGTGGTGCCAACACAGCAGCACTTGGATGGGATGTAACGAGTGGTAATATAAATGGGTGTCATGCGGGGATAGGACAAGGGGTTAATAGTTATTACTTCGGTACGCCCGGCTGCGGTAACCCGATGGAGTATGCGCACCCATACCGTACGTATATTCAAATAATCAGTAGTACTCAAAAAAGTTGGTAATAGGTTGATGCCTTAAGAATCAATACATTAACTCCTTAAGATTAAAAAAAAACACCGCACCGAGTTGCGGTGTTTTTGTTAATTTAAGTAAAGAAGAATAAAATAAATTAATAGATGTGAAACGAAGTATCACTATCAGAAAAACAAGACAGTATTAAGTTCTAAAACCATAATTATATTTTTAAGCAAAACCACTATGATAAAACATTTTTTTTACCTTTTTGTAGTAAGTCTAACATTTACAAGCATGGCACAAGAAACAAAGCCACCAATTACTTTTTCAGGAACATTTATACCCAAAGATAGAGCTGCAGCTTCTGTAGTGGTATACGGAAATGCTGGTCAAGTGGGAGTTTTAGCAAAAGCAAAAGTAACAGAGGGTGCTTTTAGCATGCAATTACCAGATAGTTTAGCCTATGGTGTATATAAATTAGGTTTTGGTATGCAAGAAAAAACAAACCTCTATTTAATTCACCAGCCTCAGGTGAAAACGTACATAGCTACAATAGAAAACAAAGACAACCAATGGACATTTAGTAGTACAACCGGAAGTGAACATACGTACCTAACGAAGTATTGGCACCAACAGCAAAAACGATTAGAACCGATACGTTTGCTTTATTATTTTGAACAAAATTATCCATTAAAAGAAGAGCGCATTTATAAGAGTAACCGAAAAGCACTAAAAGAAAAAATAAATGCATTCAATAAATTTAGAGATGCTGCTATAAGTAAAGCTCCAAAATATAGTAAAGAGTTATTGCAGCAAAATAAATTGATACTGCACGATCCAAACTGGTCTACCAATGAACGTGAAGACTATTTTCATAAAACTCTCTGGGGTAGAGTACCCCAAAATGATAGTACCTATTATAAAAAACCTTATTTTTTAGATAAGATAGATCAAGTTTTTGGGACTATTATTGATGATGGGAAAGGCTCAGAAAAAGAAAAATTGTTAGATATAATGGCTAAACTAACCGATCTAATTTCATATTTAAAAGACGATACTTACCAAACAAAATACTATAGCTTAATGATACACTATTTTGCTAATAAGCAATATCCGTATGTTTTAAGCCATATAGACTCTTATGTAAACTCTGCAGAACTGTTATCTCCTAATGATAGTTTGTCTTATGCTTTTAGACAAGCACAACAGCTGCTAATAGGGCAAAAAGCAGCGGCTATTATAGATACTAAAGGACAAAATATATTTAATGCTATAACTAAAGAGACAGTACTTGTTTTTGTAGGGGGTAATACTCCCATCTCTCTAGAAATTTTACAGCAATTAAACTCAGATGTAGCCACACAACAAAACACCGCTGTAGTTGCTGTGTTATTAGGCGGTACAAATGAAAGTTTACAAAATTTTAAAGCACTTTTTCCCAACTGGGCACATTATATTGTAGAAGATGCCGAGCAAATACAAAAAATAGTTGATGCTTATAAATTGATTTTTGCCCCCACACTTTTTATTTTAGATGTAGAACGCACTATAAAAAAACAACTAGCGCTTTTTGAAACAGTAGTTGAGACTTCAGAGTGACCACTCTTTTAGTCAATACTTTTTAGAGCAGAGGGTCTTTATAATTACTTATAAATCGTGTATACAATCTGTTTTAGTGAGAGCCTACCTGAATTAAATTTAAAATTGAATATCAGTTGAAAAGAACCCTCGTACAACCAAACATATTATTAACTATTAAGAATTATAATATAAACAAGACCTAAAATCAAGAACTACATTCATCCATAGGAAGCCTAGTACTGCATTATAATTAATTGTAAATTTGCAGTATGCATTGAGCATGTTAAAACAATTAAAATACAAACATGAAAACAGTCGTTGTGGGACTCTCAGGAGGCGTAGATTCTAGTGTTGCTGCCTATTTGCTAAAAGAACAAGGCTATAATGTGATCGGCTTGTTTATGAAAAATTGGCATGACGATTCTGTCACCATTTCAGATGATTGTCCTTGGCTAGATGATAGTAACGACGCCATGTTAGTGGCTGAAAAATTAAATATTCCATTTCAAACAGTTGACTTAAGTGTTGAGTATAAAGACAAGATTGTCGATTATATGTTCAATGAATATAAAAATGGACGGACTCCAAATCCCGATATTCTTTGTAATCGCGAAATCAAGTTTGATGTTTTTTTAAAAATAGCATTATCTCTCGGAGCAGATTATGTAGCCACGGGGCATTATTGTAGAAAACGGACCGTTGAAGGATCTTCAAATCCTGAAATTTATAAACTCCTTTCTGGAGCAGATTCTAATAAAGATCAATCCTATTTTTTATGTCAGTTGTCTCAAGCACAACTCTCTAAAACCTTATTTCCAATAGGTGAATTAACCAAGCCTGAAGTGCGAGCAATCGCTGCAAAATTAAATTTAGTAACCGCTGATAAAAAAGATTCTCAAGGATTATGTTTTATTGGTAAAGTCCGTTTGCCAGATTTTTTACAACAACAATTACAGCCTAAAAAAGGTCAAATTATAGAAATCCCTCAAACCCATGAATCTTATAAAGTTAAACAACCAGCGTTTGATTCGATATATGATGAATTAGTATTTAGGTCAAAGAAAACTAATTATTCTATTACTGACGGTAAGGTCGTTGGTACGCATCAAGGGGCTCATTATTTTACAAAAGGTCAGCGCAAAGGCTTGGCTGTTGGTGGTACAGTAAATCCTCTTTTTGTAATTGATACCGATGTCAAAGACAATATAATTTATACAGGGCAAGGAAAAAACCATCCTGGACTTTATAAATCGGTACTTTTAGTTCTACCTTCAGAAGTACATTGGGTCCGACCAGATCTAGCTATTAGAGTTGGTGAATCTTTAAAAGTTATGTCACGTATACGGTATCGTCAACACTTAGAGTCAGCTTTTTTATATGCTACTTTAGATGGTTTGTATGTTGCTTTTGATTCGCCTCAATCTGCTATTACCGAAGGTCAATTTGTTGCCTGGTATTTAGGTGATGAATTAGTTGGTTCGGGAGTAATTTCTTAGATTGCTGTATTAACTCCCCATCTTATGAAAACATACTTTTTTTTAGTCGCGTTTTTCTTGTATCAATTAACAGTAATTGCTCAGCAAGACGCTTGGATTTATTTTACAGACAAACCAAATGCAACAGCACTGATATCAAATCCCATAAGCATTTTATCTCAGGCATCCATTGACAGAAAAACAAATCATTCTATTGTTATAGATGAAAGAGATGTTCCTGTTCATGAAGCTTATATAGCACAAATAAAAGCCTCTACCGGAATTACTTATAAAGCCAAGTCTAAATGGTTTAATGCTTTGCATGTAAGAGGTACAGAAATGGATATCAATAGTTTATTGACGTACAACTTTGTAGAGGAGATCATTTTTGCAGACTCAAGTTTAAATGCACGCATGGAAGCGGTTCAAGATAAATTTCAGGTAGAATCCAGTCTTATAAATTTCACCTATGGTACGACTCAAAACCAAGTAGAAATGCTTAATCTAGATGAATTGCATTTAGCGAATTATACTGGAGATGGTGTGGTGGTAGCGGTTATAGATGCAGGGTTTCCCAATGTAAATACCATGTCTGCCTTTGAACGTTTGCGTGCCGCAGGAAATTTGATGGGTGGCTATGATTTTGTAGATCGGACGGATGCAGTTTATACTTCAACATCAAGTCAACACGGCACACAGGTATTGAGTACGATGGCTGGTTTTGTACAGGATCAATATGTGGGAACGGCACCCGATGCGACTTATTACCTTTTTAGAACCGAGGATGTGGCTTCCGAAAATCCTGTAGAAGAAAGTTACTGGTTAGAAGCGGTCGAGCGTGCCGATAGTTTAGGTGTACATGTAATTAACACCTCTTTGGGGTATAAAGCTTATGATAATTCGAATTATAGTTATACAAGTACACAGTTAAACGGTACGACGACCTATAGCTCTAAAGGAGCGAATATCGCTTTTGAAAAAGGCTTGATTTTAATAAATTCTGCAGGCAATTCAGGGGCTTCTGGAATTGCAACTCCTGCAGATGCCGCTGGAGTTTTAACAGTCGCAGCTGTAGACGAAGATGAGAACTATGTGTCATTTAGTTCTCAAGGTAGTGCATTTCAACTCACTCAAAAGCCAGATGTAGCAGCACGGGGTTTGGGCAGTTATGTGATCAATAGTAGTAATCAAATTTCGCAATCCAATGGCACCTCATTCAGTTCGCCTATTTTAGCGGGGGCTGTTGCTTCTTTAGTTCAGGCGTTACCAGATGCTACAAATGCAGAAATTGTGGCCTATGTTCGAGAGTCAGCCTCTCAATATTCGAATCCAGATTTTTTTATAGGCTATGGTATTCCTGATTTTCAAGCCGCTCTAACGTTAGGGGTCAAAGATCAATTGTATAAACAATTAGATTTTCAAATTTTCCCTAATCCGGCCAAGTCAACTATTATTATTAAATACCCAAATTCAATCACTAACGCATCCCTTTCGATTCATACTATTTTAGGACAGCTAGTATATAAAAGTCAGCTTGAAAGTATGAAGCCTGTAAATATAGAGGCGCTATCAAAGGGACTTTATTTATTAAAAATACACATAGAAAACCAAAAATCGATTATTTTTAAAGTCTTAAAAGAATAAATGCAAAATAGAATTACAGAACTTTTTGGAATTCAATACCCCATTATTCAAGCTGGAATGGTTTGGAATAGCGGATGGAAATTAGCTTCTGCATCTAGTAATGCAGGTATTTTAGGTTTAATTGGAGCCGGGTCAATGTACCCAGATGTGTTAAGAACCCATATTCAAAAATGTAAGTTAGCCACCAATAAGCCTTTTGGTGTTAATGTTCCTATGTTATATCCAAACATTGAGGAAATTATGCAAATTATTGTTGATGAAGGCGTAAAGATTGTTTTTACATCTGCTGGTAACCCTACTATTTGGACCCCTTGGCTAAAAGCCCGAGGTATTACAGTTGTACACGTTGTGAGTAGTTTAAAGTTTGCTTTAAAGGCTGAAAAAGCTGGTGTAGACGCCATTGTAGCTGAGGGTTTTGAAGCAGGAGGTCATAATGGACGTGATGAAACCACAACGCTTACATTAATTCCAATGATTAATAGAAAGCTTTCAATTCCTTTAATTGCTGCTGGTGGAATAGCAACTGGAAATGGGATGATGGCAGCGATGGCTTTAGGGGCTGAAGGGGTTCAAATAGGCAGTCGTTTTGTAGCGAGTGTGGAATCTTCTGCACATATAGCTTTTAAAAAAGCAGTGCTTTTAGCGAAAGAAGGAGATACAAGGTTAACTCTTAAAGAATTAGCACCTGTTCGTTTATTAAAGAATAAATTTTATCATGATATAGAGTCGCTGTATCAAACATCGCCTTCTGAAAAAGACTTAAAATCGCTTTTAGGAAAAGCCCGTGCTAAACGCGGTATGTTTGAAGGTGACTTAGAAGAAGGGGAGTTAGAAATTGGTCAAATCTCAGGATTGATTGAAGCGATCGCACCAGTCTCTGAAATTGTAAATTCAATCCTTTCAGAGTTTAAGGCATGTAAAGTACGTTTGTCAGAAATTAATATAAACACTACCAATGAGCACAAGAGCAACTAAATTACAAGCATTTGACCGTCTATTAACAATCATGGACGAACTTCGTGAACAGTGTCCATGGGATCAAAAACAAACAATGGAAACACTTCGTCCATTAACTATTGAAGAAACCTATGAATTAGGAGATGCTATTTTGGATGCTGATTTAAATGAAGTTAAAGGCGAATTAGGAGATCTTTTACTTCATATTGTTTTTTATGCTAAAATTGGAAGTGAAACAAATGATTTTGATATTTCGGATGTGATTAACGGAATCTGTGAGAAATTGATTCACAGACACCCTCATATTTACAGTGATGTGGAGGTCAAAGACGAAACTGAAGTTAAGCAAAACTGGGAAAATTTAAAACTCAAAGAAGGAAAGAAAAGTGTTCTTGAAGGGGTGCCTAAAAGCTTACCCGCTTTGGTAAAAGCGAGCCGTATCCAAGAAAAAGTAGCTGGTGTAGGTTTTGACTGGGAACATTCAGATCAAGTTTGGGATAAAGTAGAGGAGGAGATAGGGGAGTTAAAAGAGGAAATTAAAAATAATAATCAAGACGCTATTGAAGATGAATTTGGGGATGTTTTATTTTCTTTAATAAACTATGCACGGTTTCTAAATATTAATCCAGACAATGCATTGGAACGAACCAATAAGAAGTTTGTTAAGCGATTTAAATATCTAGAAAAAAAGGCTAAGGGGCTTCAAAAATCGCTTTCTGATATGACCTTAGCCGAAATGGATGTTTATTGGGAAGAAGCTAAAAATTTATAACTAATTAATTTATTAGTTTTTTAATTTTAGAATACTTAGTATCCCACACTTTTAAATCATCTTTGTGCTTATTAATGTTTTTATGTACCTCTTTTACTAGAGGGTTGTTGTCATCAACATTCGAGAAAAACTGCAAGTTATTTTCAAGTTGGATTATTTCACTTTTAATCTCGTCCATCTTTTTTCTAATAAAAATAACTTCGTTGCTAAACAAGCGCGGATCCTTAGATATGCTTTCAAGCTTAAGACTATACTTCAATTGATCTAAGGCTTCTTTGCTTAATCCAATTTTTGAATATAAACCATCTAGAGATTTATAAAATTTACCATCTAAAAATCGTTTACTCTGAACTAGAGATCCAATTTTTTTCCAATCATTAGAAAACGTATTTAAACTTTCTAAGTTAGCCTCTTTGTCATCACTTATTACAAAAGAATTTAAAGACTCAAGTAACTTGCTTTTTTCTTCAAAAGCTTTAACTTCTTCTTCTGATCCATTGTCTTTTTGTTCGTGATAACGGTCAAAAAACATATTACAAGCGCCTCTAAATCGTTTCCATAACTTATCACTGTCTTTCCTTGGAATATGTCCAATTGACTTCCAGCGATTTTGAATATCTTTCATTAAAGATAACGTAGTTTCTAAATCCAAACTATCTTTATTTTGCTCAGCAATTTCAACTAACTCTAATTTATTTCGGTAGTTTTCTGACTGGTCTTTCTTTAAGGTTTTGTAGTAAGTGTTTTTGTTTTTATTAAAAGTTCTTACGGCATCTTTAAAGCTTGTCCATGTTTTTTCGTTGTGTTTTGTAGGGACTTTACCTGCTTTGAAAAAAGCATCTCTAAGAGTCTCAATTTCCTTTATGTTTGCCTGCCATTCTTTATGTACTAGCGTAGTTTTTTCTGAGATGGCTTTGATTTGATCTATGATCGTATTTTTTATTACTAGATTTTCATCAAATTTTTCCTCAAGCTGACCATAGTAAACTTGACGCTTATCATTAATTATTTTTGTAGCAGCACTAAATTTATCCCATAGTTCATCTTTAAATTCTTTAGCAACCGGACCTAGTTCCTCTTTCCAGATTTTGTGAAGTGCTTGAAGCTCTCTGAAGGCTCTATTTAAGTCAGTTTCATTTGCTAACTCTTCGGTGCTCTGGATAATTTTTTGTTTCTGTTCTAAATTATGCTTGTAATCTAAATCTCTTAAATCTCTATTTAGATGTAGGAATCCATAAAATATTTCTACATGATGCCTGTAGTTATTCCAAGTGTTGTTGTTTTCAGAGGAAGGTATTTGTCCTGTATTTCTCCAACGTTCTTGAAGTCTTTTAAAAGTATTATATGAGGAGTTGATATCGCCTTCTACATTAATTAAACCTTTAATTTCTTCAATTATTTGAATACGAATTTCGAGGTTTTGATTTAATGTTTGAGTTCTGCTTTTTTGAAATGATTGTTGTTTTTCTCTAAAGTCTTTTGATAAGTCGTTAAACCTTTTCTTTAAAGGACTAGTAAAGTTAAAGTCAATTACATTTCCTCCATCAGCTAAAAAAGCTTCTTTTTTCTCTGCTATTAACAGCGCAAACTTAGCGTTAAAATTAGTTTTTATTTTATTAATACTGTTCCGAACGTTTTGAGTGTTTTCATTATCTAAAAGAGAGTCAAACTTATCGACAAGTTCTTCTAATGATAAGTTCTCCAAAGTTTCTTCTGAGTTTGTGGCTGCAGCCTTTGTAATGGAATTATTTTTAGCACTCTCATCCTCAACTTTTTCATCTTCAGTACTTTCATCTTCAGTGCTTCCATCCTCAACTTTTTCATCTTCAGTACTTTTATCTTCAGTACTTTCATCTTCAGAGCTTTCATCTTCAGAGCTTTCATCTTCAGAGTTTTCATCTTCAGAGTTTTCATTTTCAGTGCTTTTTTCTGAATTTCCTTCTTTTGATTCTGAACTAATTTCAGTTTCTGGAAGGGCAACCTTGGTTTCTTCTTTTTCAGTTTTTTCGCCTGATTCTTCAGAACTATCTCCAGCTAAAATAGGCTGTTTTACAGGCTCGGTGGAAGCATCAGTATTTTCAGTACTTTCTGTATTTGGGGGAGTGGCGTTTAAGTTTTCTCCATCTGCATCTTGCAGGTTATCGTGCTGTGACATTTTTTTCAATGTTTTAGTGTGTTAAATACTATTATATAAATATAACATTATCCATTTAAACTGCAAATTATCTAATTATTATAAATAAAGATTTTTTATTAAGAATTCCATATTTCCCAAGATTTTTCAGCCTGTATTTTCAACATTTCTAATCCGTTTATGATTTTAGCTCCATTTAAAACACCGTTTTTTAGAAATTGGGTCTCAGCTGGATTATATATTAAATCAAACAGTAAATGCTGATCACTGACACTATCATAGGGTATTTCTGGGCAGGTTTCGATTTCTGGAAATGTTCCCAAAGGAGTGCAGTTTATAATCAACTTACAAGCTTCAATATCACTTGGTTTTATGGAATCGTAGGTGTGTTTAATTTTTTCAGATTTGCTTCTAGATACATATTCATAGTCTATACCCATTTTATTTAAAGCAAAAGCAACTGCTTTTGAAGCCCCTCCAGTTCCCAGTATCAGGGCCTTTTGGTGATGTGGTTTTAAATGGGGCAATAGACTGTTTATAAACCCGTAATGATCGGTATTGTAACCTATTAATTTTTTATTTTTTATTTTAATTGTGTTTACAGCCCCTATTTCTTTTGCTTCTGAATCAACAGAATCTAAGTAAGGAAGTATATCTTCTTTATATGGAATGGTCACATTGAAGCCAGAAAATGCGATACTATTTTCTTTTATTTCTTTAAAGGATTCAATACTTTCAAGATCAAAGTTTTTGTAAGTACAATCCAATTTATTGGCCTCAAACTTATCATTAAAATAGCCTCTCGAAAAAGAGTAATCAATGTTTTTACCTAACAGTCCAAAAGTTTTCATAAGAGTTGTTTTCGCTTTTTCCCATACCAGTCTAATCCCAATACAATACTGATACCAATAATAATAATAAGTATGAGGTAAATAGTTTGAATGTTAAAGTCTGGAAAATAACGTTCATAGTTTTCTGTTATTGCCATATCATTAGCATCTAGGAGTATGTCCCCGAATTTGTCCTGTTTGTAAACCGTATTTTTCCATGGCCAAACTACGCCTAAAGAGCCAGTTATAAAACCCATAATCAGAGCTAAAGTTTTGTTTTTGTAACGTTTTAGTACATAGGTCAATACATGCGATAAAGTGATCAACCCAATGATTGAGCCAAGAGTAAACACCAAAAGCACTTTTAACAGTCTCATATGCTGAGCATCTGAAATAAAACTAAAATCTCCATTGAATATGAATACAAAAGTATCAAAAAGTGTGTTTACAGAGTCTACTAATAACAGTACATAATTTCCAAGAAGAATAAGTATGAAGGAACCAGAAAAACCAGGTAATGCCATCCC
This sequence comes from uncultured Flavobacteriaceae bacterium, assembly GCA_905181825.1. Taxonomy (GTDB): domain Bacteria; phylum Bacteroidota; class Bacteroidia; order Flavobacteriales; family Flavobacteriaceae; genus Hel1-33-131. The sequence continues at coordinate 110,783 of CAJIZJ010000012.1, read as the reverse complement.
AGTTACGCTTACAATTCCACAGAAAAAAACAAACCAAAGATTGTCGTTTTGAGTGGCAGGATCTAAAAAACTGATACTAACTCCTATTACAATTCCAATTATGGCCATTAGTAGGGTATTTAAATTCCAAGATTTAAAATCCTTGTAAATATAAATAACGGACCCAATGATCATTCCAAAAAACAGACTCCATATATAGAGCTCATAGTGTACTATTAGGAAATCAAGTAATTTAGAGATGCTAAAGTAACTGATAACCATCCCAATAAAAAGTAATGATAAAAAGCGTCCATTTATATACTGATAGAAACTTTTGAAGTGTCCCCGGAAAAATAAGGCAGCAGATTTTGAATTAAATTTCTGTAATGAATATATAAACGTTTCATAAAATCCCATTACAAAAGCTACTATTCCACCAGAGACTCCTGGCACCTTGTTAGCAGCCCCCATAATGATTCCTTTTAGAATCAATGAAAATGGTTTTGATTTATTGTAGCTATCTATCAACTGTATTTGTTTTGTTACTAATTTTTTCTAAAAAAAGAATGATTAAAAAACCAAATAACATTAACCCAACTGCCTGTAAAAATTGTGGATCTCCATCAAAATTAAATGGGGAAACACTTTTTTCGTTTAAAGGAACTTCTATCCCTTTAGAGTTTGTTCTGTAAGTTAGGACTACTTTCCATGGCCATATCTTATTTAAAGATCCAATCATAAACCCAGTAAGAACCGCTAATGTTAACTGGTTATAGTATTTAAATAACCATTTTAAAAGTTTTGAAAAAGAAAGAAGTCCGACTATGGCGCCAGCTCCAATAATTAATATTGTTTTAAGATCTCTATTTGAAATGGCTTCTAGTACTGGACCGTATGCTCCAATAATTACTAAAATAAAAGCTCCTGAAATTCCTGGTAAGATCATGGCGCATATAGCTAATGCCCCAGCAAAAAACAGAAACAAGTTGGAGTTTGATGACGAAACGGGGTTTAGGGTTGTGATAATATAAGCAATACTACCTCCGATAATAATAGCTAAAAAAACTTTGACCCCTTCTAGGTTCCATAAAGTTGTTTTAATTTGTTTACCTATGTATATAATACTAGCAGCAACCAAGCCAAAAAAGAAAGCCCATAAAAGTATAGAATGCTGTTCAAGAAGCCACTCAACCCCTTTTGCAAGAGAGAAAACACTTATAAATACTCCAATCATAAGCGCTAGTAAAAAGGAACCATTCAACTCCTCCCAGGTATGCTTGATTCCTTTGGATCTGAGTCCTTTGAAAACAGAAAAATTAATGTTGTTTAAGGACTCAATAAGTTCTTCATATATACCAGATATAAATGCAATTGTGCCTCCAGAAACTCCAGGAACTACATCGGCAGCACCCATTGCCATTCCTTTCAAAGAAATTACTACATAATCAATAAGGGATCTTTTCATGCCTTGGGTCGTAAGTCTGTTTTTTTATTTAAAGTCTAAATACTCTCGTATTTACAGTAAATATATGGATTTTTACTTGGAAGTATTTTTGAAATTTTCAATTAATTGAAGTACTGCTTTTCGACTATAAATTTCTGGAAATAATTCTTCTAAAATAAATACATGCTCTGCGTTTATATGTAAAGCAGTAAGTAAATGGGCGTACCCAGCTTCCATATTATTTAGTTTTAAACAAATACCAGAAAGACGAAATTCTAATTCCTCACTTTTTGGGTGGTACTCCAATGCTTGAACAAAATTAAATTTTGCAGCTTCATCTTCGCCCAGTTTAATTAAAATATCTCCTCTTGAAAGCCATGTGTCTAATTCGCTATCACCAAGTTCTAGTGTTTTTTTGTAGCCACGTTCTGCTTCTTCTAGTTTATTTAGCCTTTCATTGATAGTTGAATATAATCTCCAGTAAGCGCCATTTTCAGGGTCAATATCAATGGCTTTATTTATGTAGAATAAGGATTTTTGATAATCTTTTTTAGAGTTAAAAAACTTAGTAATTCGCATCCACCCCCTATCTAAAGCAGGATCTTCTTCAACTGCCTGGTAGTAGTGCTTAAGTGCTAAATCTGGATTGCCAAGTCGCTCAAAACAATAGCCTATTTTAATTAATGCAAACGGATTGGATTCTTCAATCGCTATGGTTATTTTATAGTTTTCAATGGCTTCTTCAAAACGATTTAGTTTTTCTAAGACTTTTGCTTTTTCTAGGTAAGCACCAATAAAAGTATCATCAGAAATAATAGCAAAATCAAAGGCAGTGACGGCTTTTAATAGTTCTTTTGTTTCTGTATACTGCTTTCCAAGTTGATGCCAAGCAACTTCACAATAGGGGTTTTTGTCAAGGTAACTATTTAGGTATTCTATAGCTCCCTGGGTGTCGTCTAAAAAATCAAAACAATAAATAATATTATAAAGTGCTGAATAATCTTCCACATCAAGCTCTATACATTTTATGAAATTCAATTTAGCATCTTGGAATTGATCTAAAAACAAATATTCCATGCCTATTAGTGAATAGAGATCCGCACAATCATCAGAAATTTCGATAGCACTTTTAAAAATTTCTATAGCTTTTTCATGCTGGTCTTTTTTTGAATAAATATTTGCTTTTTGTATGTAAAGCTCTTCATTATTAGGTTCTATTTCAAATAGGGGTGTTAAGAGCCTATCCGCTTCATTTAATTTGTTCTCAAAAATAAAGATTTCAACCTGAAACAATTTTAGATTTAAAGAACTTGGGTGCTGACTTAATCCCAATTTTATAGCTTTTTTTGCAAGTGCAATTTTGCCACTTTCTAGGTAGTGATGAATGATGTTTTCAAACTCATTCGAATCAAAGAAAAAAACGCTGTTGGTTTTTAACATTGACTCAAACTTTGAGAGAGTAACTTCTTGATTTTCGTCAGATTGATCGAACTCCATAACTAGTTTTTTTACAATATTAAATTTAACAGTATAAGCACTCCAAACACTTATTGTGTTCTAATGTTTTCAACAAACTAATTAACATTATTTTAAATGGACTCTAAAATATTTATAATGATAGTACAACCTTTTCTAAGCTCTTCTTTAGAGATTGTAAGCGGCGGTGAAATTCGAACGGCTTTTGGCTCGTAAAGTAGCCAAAATAAGATCAATTGATTTTCTTTAGCCTCTAAGACTATTTTGTTCGCTATTTCAGGAGTTTCTAGCATTAATGCTAACATCAACCCTTTGCCTCTAATCTCTTTGATCAATGGGTGTTGAAGATGTTGTCTAATAAGCGCTTCTTTTTCAAGCGTTTGCGGGATTAAATTACTGGTTGTAATTTCTTTTAGAGTTGCCAAAGCAGCAGCGGCTATGACAGGGTGACCACCAAAGGTTGTAATATGACCTAACTTAGGATGGTCAGATAAACTGTCCATCATTTCCTTAGAAGCTGTAAATGCTCCAATTGGCATACCGCCACCAAGCCCTTTTCCTGTTACAATTACATCAGGGATGCAGTGGTAGTTTTCAAACCCAAAAAGTTTCCCTGTTCTTCCAATTCCAGGTTGTATTTCGTCTAATATTAATAAAGCACCCACTTCGTTACATCTTTCCTGCACCTTAGTTAAATAGCCGTTTATAGGCTGAATAAATCCAGCGCCTCCTTGTATAGTTTCTAAAATTACAGCTGCTGTTTTATCGGTGATCTTTGACAGCTCATTAATATCATTAAATTCTATAAACCTTATGTCTGGTATAAGAGGTCTAAAGGGTTGTTTTCTTTCTTCGTATCCCATAATGCTTAAAGCACCCATAGTATTTCCATGATACGCTTTATTTGCTGCTATGATTTCCGATCTTCCTGTATAACGTCGTGCAAGTTTCATTGCGCCATCAATTGCTTCTGTCCCAGAGTTTGTTAAGTATGTTTTTTCAAGTTTTGGTGGTAGATGGTCAGACAATAGCTTTGAAAGCTTTACGGCAGGAGATTGAATGTATTCGCCGTAAACCATGACGTGCATATAGCAGTCCAACTGTTTTTTAATGGCTTCAATAACCTTTGGGTGTCTATGTCCTAAGCTGCAGGCTGAAACTCCAGCAACAAAATCTAAATAAGGTGTTTTATTTTGATCATATATATAAGAGCCTTCTGCGTAAGAGATTTCCATTCCTAAAGGATGTGGAGTGGTTTGAGCTTGGTGTTTAAGGAAATCGTTAATCATCTATTATTTTCAAATTCTTTTTTAAATTCTTTTCATTATTGTAGGAATTTTTCAATAGTTTAGACGGAACTTTACGTGCGGATTTATTGGATATTTCTGTTTTTTTATCTGGGTTCTTTGTGTCAGATTTTGGCTGTGCTTCCTTGATGCGTTCTAATAAATTAGAATCAAAAAACTCTTCTTGAGGTGTGTACGCATCTAATCCTTTTATTATTTTTAAAGATAATGGCGGATCGTCTTTAAATAAATCTTCCACACTTGTGGGGCGTTCTGATTCACGCCAATTAAATCCACGTAGAATTTTTTCATTTTCAGGAAAATCAAGCTCTGGATAAGTATTGCCTCCAATTTGATTGTACTTTCGCATTTCATCGATAGCATTGTCAGTTAACCAAATTTTAATCGCACCAGATTTAGATTTATCTATTCCAACCAATTCATTAGCTTCATTTCTAAGGAAATATATAGTTTCTGCATTTTTAATTATATCAATGGTAGACAGACTATTGTTTTCGAATAGTCCAAATAGTTTTTTACCTGATATTTGATTATATCCATCCCCTAAAGTATCCTTACTTATTACAAAAGCATTATTAAAAACTTTTAAAGAGTCTAAACTTTCGGAAATTGAGTTTGAAATTAAGTGGATCGAATCGCCTGTGATTTGATTTTTAACATTCCATAAAACGGGCTTTTTAGGCTTATAAAAGGCATCTTTATTAATATTGTGATCTAGATTTATAAGTTGCGTTAATCCCGTACTTTGTTGCATATGAATAGAATCGGATTTACCACTTAAATTCGATTTATAGATCTTAGCGTTATAATAAGCTCGTGTTATTCTTTTATCAGGTTTTCCAGTCACCATTAAAGTGTCACTGTGTACAAATATAGAGTCATTTTCCTGTAAGGTAATTGCAAGTGCTCGCTTTGTCATAAATAAAGAATCTTTCTTTCTAAAAACTTCTGCATAATGCCCTTTTACGATTGTGTTGTTCAGGGTATCTGTAATTACTATATTATTGGTGGCTGACGCAAAACCTTTGTTGCGGTCAAAGTAAAGACTGTCTCCTTCTACAACGCGTTCGTCATAATTTATTTTTGATTTTTTCACAAAATATCCAGTATCATTAGCGGTATTGTAAAATCCACGTTCACAATAAATCACACTAGTTTCACTTGTAATTGTTGTAGGGCCATATAAAAAAGCATATCCTGAAAGACTATAAAAATCAAGACGATTAGACTCAATTAGATATTCAGGATTAACCAATTTAACATTATTTACAAACTGATACTTTTTAGTTTTCATATAATAACGACCAATTGTACTCGTAATAGTGCCTGTTGTATCGCGTACCACTTTTCCTTTACTTTGATAGAATGCTTCTTGTTTTAACCTATCGAAGTAAAGAGTGTCGGTTGTTATTACGGATGTTGGATCCTTCAAAACAACAGCGCCACTTGCAAAGGCTAGTTGAGTTTTACCACTGTATTCCACGTAATTTGAGTTCATGTTAATGGTATCACCTTGCTTTATTCTGACTTTACCGTAAGCTTCAATGAAATCTTGTTTGGCATCATACACAGCTTCATCACACCACATTTCAATGCCTTCATGTTTAATGTGAACTTGTTTTGTATTATCCCTAGTTAGTATAGTAGCATCTGGTTTAGATTCATCAAAAGTCATGAATGGTGCATACTTTATTTCAATCTTCCTTCGTTCTTGCGCGCAAAGGGTTGTACCTAATAAAATTAGGAAGCATGTGATAAAATTTAAACCTTTATACTTCAGCGTCATTTGTTTATATCAAAAATAAGTAATATTGGGTTCTTTAGTTAGATACTTAAGATTATTTTAAGACCAAAAAAAAATCTATCGTTAGGATAGATTTTTAATTATTATCTAAAAATTGTTTGTTTTCTATCAGGTCCTACAGATACTACTTTGATAGGTATTAGTAATTCTTTCTCTAAAAAATCAATGTAATCGTTTAATGATTTTGGAAGTGTTGATTCATTGTTCATTTCCGTTAGGTCTTCAGCCCAACCTTCAAAATCAGTATAGATAGGGGTAATGTTTTCAGCTTCTACATTGTATGGGAAATGATGAATCACCTCTCCTTTATACTTATAGGCTGTACAGACTTTCAGAGATTTAAATCCTGACAAGACATCGGCTTTCATCATCATTAGTTGTGTCACTCCATTTACTTGACAAGCATAGCGAAGAGCTACTAAATCTAACCATCCGCAACGACGTGATCTTCCTGTAGTGGCTCCAAATTCATTTCCTACACGTCCCATAGTTTCACCATCTTCATCAAACAGTTCAGTAGGGAAGGGGCCAGAACCCACTCTAGTTGTGTAAGCTTTAAAAATTCCAAAAACATCTCCGATTGTGTTAGGAGCAATTCCTAACCCAGTACAGGCACCTGCTGCAGTTGTGTTGGAGGAGGTTACAAAAGGATAGGTTCCAAAGTCAATATCCAGCAAAGACCCTTGTGCTCCTTCAGCTAAAATAGACTTTCCATCTCGTTGAGCTTGGTGTAAGTATTCTTCAGAGTCAATAAATTTTAAAGATTTTAACACTTCTACAGCTTCAAAAAACTCAACCTCTAGTTCTTCTAAGTCATACTCTAAATCAATATTATAGAAACTAACCATTGATTCATGCTTGTTAGCTAATGCTCTGTATTTTTCTTTCCAGTTATTCAGTTCTAAATCACCAACTCTTATTCCATTACGACCTGTTTTGTCCATATAAGTTGGACCAATGCCTTTTAGCGTAGATCCAATTTTAGCCTTTCCTTTAGCTGTTTCTGAAGCGGCGTCCAATAAACGGTGTGTTGGTAATATTAAATGTGCTTTTCGAGAAATTACTAATGATTTTCTATAGTCAACATTCTGAATTGCTAATTTGTCTAGCTCTTTTTTGAATATTACTGGATCTATAACCACACCATTACCCACTAAGTTCACTGCTTCTTCATGAAATATCCCAGAAGGAATGGTGTGTAATACATGCTTCATTCCGTTAAATACAAGGGTGTGACCTGCGTTTGGCCCTCCTTGAAATCGTGCTATAATGTTGTAATTTGATGTGAGTACATCTACAATTTTCCCTTTACCTTCGTCACCCCACTGTAATCCAAGTAGTAAATCTACTGCCATGCTATTTAGTCGTTAATTTTAGTATTTCTTTTTGTTCCGTAAAAGTATAAAGAGTGCTTGTCAATATCGATATTAAACACTTCTTCTATTGTTTTTTGTATGGATAAAATTCTTGGGTCACAAAACTCAAACACCTCTCCAGTATCCGTTAAAATAACATGGTCATGCTGTTTGTCAAAGTAGGATTTCTCGTACTGTGCTTGATTTTGTCCAAATTGATGTCTTCTCACTAAAGCACAGTCTAACAGCAGCTCGATAGTGTTATATAGCGTAGCCCTAGAAACCCGATAATTTTTATTTTTCATTTTGATGTAAAGTGACTCTATGTCAAAATGATCTTCATTGTCATAGATTTCTTGAAGAATAGCAAAACGTTCGGGTGTTTTACGGTGCCCATTTTCGCCAAGAAATTTCGTAAAAACATTTTTCACGATTTCTTGATTTTTATTTTTGGTTTTTACACTCATAATAGTGTCAAATTTAAACTAATTTTAGACTCTATACACTTTTTCGATACCATTTATTTTTTGTAAACGCTCCATCAGCTTTTCAACAAAGTTATTATTATTTACTTCAACAGTAATTTCTCCGTTAAATAACCCGCTGTCGGTGTCAAATTTTATGCTTTTAATATTTACATTCATATTCTCAGAGATTACTTTTGTTATAGAATTAACCAAGCCAAGCCTGTCAATGCCTGTAAGCTTAACAATCGCTCTAAATACTTGCTGAGATGAGTCAATCCATTTTGCAGACATAATCCTATAAGCATAGTTAGACTGCAGGCTTAAGGCATTGGGACATACTTTTTTATGAATTTTAATACCTTCCTTTATGCTAAGAAATCCAAAGACCATATCTCCAGGAATTGGATTGCAACATGATGAAAGTCTATAATTTAGTTTCTCTTCTTCTTTGCCAAATACGAGCATGTCGTATTTAGAAGTGATTTCATCTTTTTCGACGGACTCTTTTATGAGCCCTTTATTGCGAGAAATTTTGTTTTTTATAAAACTTACAAGTGCATTACTTCTTGAAGCTGCAAAGCTTTTTAACATCGTATTATCAATACTGCTAATTCCAACTCTGTAAAATAAATCCAAACTGGTATTTAGATTAAAATAACTTACCAGTTCATTTATGGATTTTTCATTTAATGAAATTTTTAACTGTTTCAGTTTCCGTCTTAAAATTTCTTTTCCATCCTCTGCAATGGTTTTCTTTTCTTCTTTAAGAGATGATTTTATCTTGCTTTTTGCACGTGTAGTAGTGACATAATCTAACCAGTTAGAGGTTGGTTTTGCATTTTCTGAAGTTATGATATCTACTTGGTCACCACTTTGTAATACATGGTTAAGAGGTACTAATTTGCCGTTTACTTTGGCTCCCCTTGTTTTCATTCCAATTTCGGTGTGTATACTAAAAGAGAAATCTAAAGGAGTTGCATCTTTTGGGAGCGATTTCAAATCTCCGTTAGGAGTGAAAACAAATATTTCTTTGGCGTAAAGATTAAGTTTAAACTGTTCTACAAATTCAACAGCATTTGAATCTGGGTTTTCTATCACTTCTTGAAGCTTTCCAATCCAACTCTCTAGATTTTCGTCTTGTTCTTTTTCCCCTTCTTTATACTTGTAATGTGCAGCGTATCCTTTTTCAGCAATTTCGTTCATTCGTTCACTCCTAATTTGAACTTCTACCCAACGTCCTTTAGGCCCCATGACAGTAATATGTAATGCTTCATAGCCTGTAGATTTTGGTGCCGAAATCCAGTCCCGTAAACGAATAGGATTGGGTCTAAAGTGATCGGTAACTATAGAGTAAATTTTCCATGCCAAAAACTTTTCATCTTTAATATCAGACTTGTAAATGATCCTTACCGCAAATTTGTCGTATACCTCTTCAAAAGAAACGCCTTGATCCCTTATTTTTCTTCGTATTGAAAAAATTGATTTTGGACGCCCTTTTATTTCATACTTTAATTTCTCTTTGTTAAGGGCTTTTGTCAGAACCTTGCTGATGTCTTTTATGTAAACATCTTGTTCTTCTTTACTTTCCTTAAGTTTATTTACAATTCCGTTATAAATCTCTGGCTCTGTATATTTTAAAGCCAGATCTTCAAGCTCAGTTTTAATATTATATAGCCCTATTTTATGTGCAAGAGGTGCATATATATAGAGAGTTTCAGAAGCAATTTTCAATTGCTTGTCTTCACGCATAGAATGAATCGTTTGCATATTGTGAAGTCGATCAGCAATTTTTATAATAATAACTCGGATATCATCATGAAGTGTGAGAAGCATTCGTCTAAAATTCTCAGCTTGCATTGACACATTCATGTCTTTTTTTATGTTTGATATTTTAGTCAGGCCATTTACAATTCTAGCTACAGTTTCTCCAAAAAGTTGTTGAATGTCGTCTATGGTGTAGCGTGGGCAATCCTCTACAACATCATGAAGTAGGGCTGCTGCAATTGAATTGGCATCTAAACCAATTTCTGAAGCTACTATTTTTGCGACTGCGATGGGATGAAATATATAAGCTTCTCCAGATTTACGACGTTGATCGGAATGGGCATCAAGCGCCACTTCAAATGCTTTTCTGATTAGCTTTTTGTCTTTAGCAGTAAGAGTTCTGTAACTAATTTTTAGTAGTTCTTTATACTCCTTTGCTATAGCTGAATTTTCCGTTGCGATTTCCTCCTCTGTCATAATTTAAAATTACTACAATCAAACGAAACACGCAATAACAATTCTTAGTTTTTACACAAATTATTTTAACAGTTTTTCAACCCTCTTTTTAGATATGTTTACGTTGTCTTTTGGCTTCAAATATGAGAATTCCTGCGGCAACAGATAAATTCATAGAATCTAATTTTCCTTCCATAGGAATTCGAATTTTTGCAGTAGAATCATTTCGCCATTCTTCAGTCAGTCCAGTGGACTCAGTGCCAATTACTAGGGCAGAGGGTGTTCTGAAATCAATAGTGTCATAGGGAACAGATTCTTGAAGTATAGCAGAATAAATAGAAATATTGTTACGTTTCAAGTATGCAATTACTTCTTTAGTTGATCCAGTAGCCAAGGGTACTGTAAATACACCTCCAACACTAGATCTTATAATATTTGGGTTGTAAAAGTCTGTTAATGGATTTACTATTATAACGGCATCTATATTAGCAGCATCAGCAGTTCGTAATAAAGCGCCAATATTTCCAGGTTTCTCAGGAGATTCAGCGACTAATATCAAGGGGTTTTCAGAGCTTAATTTTAAGTTTTCTAAGCTCAAGTCTTTAGCTTTGGCAACGGCAATAACCCCTTCGGTAGTTTCTCTATGAGCTACTTTTTCATACACAGGTTTAGAAATTTCAATAATATCTATTCCGTAAGCTTCTAGCGCTGCAGCTTCCGAGGCTGAAAATAAATCGGCATAATAATAGAGCGTTTCGAGTGTATAATTCCCTTTGATAGCTAAAGAAACTTCACGTTTTCCTTCAATGATAAATAGACCTGTCTGTTTTCTTAGTTTTGACTTTTCTTTAAGCTGAACTAATTGTTTTATAAACGGATTTTGAAGACTACTTATCGTTTTTACCATATTGCAAAAATAGTATTTTATTTTTCAATTAATAAATCAATTACTGATGACTGTATTTTTTTGAATAGCGTTTCCATAACTCAGTTTGATGGGTCTCTAAGCTTATTTTTCTGCCATCAATAAATGCATTTATTAAGTGGTTCGTTCGCATATCTAAAGCATCCCCTTTGCTAACAAATAAGGTGGCACTTTTTCCAACTTCTAAAGAACCATATCTAGCGTCAATTCCTAATATTTTGGCTGTGTTCAGAGTGATTAACTGAAGTGCCTGTTCTTTTGAAAGCCCGTATGCCACTGTTGTACCTGCATAGAAAGGTAGGTTTCTAGAGTTCATCCGTTCCATGTCTCCACTTGTTTCTAGAGCTACTATGACACCTTCATCAACTAATATTTTTGCCATTTTAAATGGAAGGTCGTAATCATGATCGTCGTTACTTGGCATTGAGTGTACGCGTTGCAGAAGTACCGCCACTTTGTTTTCTTTTAAATATGCAGCAAGTTTATACGTTTCATAACCACCAACAATGACTGTTTTTGTAATGCCTTGTTTTTTTGAGAATTCAACTGCATCAATAATCCCTTTTTCGTCATTAACGTGAATAAAAAGTGATTTTGAGTTATCAAATAAGCCATTCATAGCATTTAGTGGGAGGTTTTGCGACCCTTCATTGCTTTTTGAGTTTGCTTTAGATTGCTTAAAATAAGTTTCTATTTCTGCAGTTTGACTTTTATATTTTGGATTGCTTTTTAATCCTCGATCTTCTTCCATCGACCTTCGACCACGACTCAATGTGCTTGGCCAATTTAAATGAATTCCATCATCTTCTTTAACTACGGCATCTTCCCAATTCCAAGCATCTAGTTGTACAACTGAAGAAGTGCCAGAAATCCGACCACCTCTGGGGGTAATTTGTGCCATAAGCACGCCATTAGGACGCATACTTTCAACAACCTTAGATTCTGCATTGTAAGCAATTAAGCTCCGAATGTGTGGATTCCAGGTTCCAACCTCTTCTTCATCGTCAGTTGCTCTGACGGCATCAATTTCTATTAACCCTAAAGTAGAATTGGGTACTATAAACCCTGGGTATATATGTTGCTCAAATGCGTTAATGACTTCCATTTTTGATAGATCTTCATTACCGGTGTATTTTGAGATGTTTAGAATAACCCCTTTATCAAAAGACACAAGGCTGTTTTTAATGATCTCTCCATTTCCAATATGTGCGGTAGCCCCAATAATTGCAATTGATTTGGATTGTTTATCAGCTGGGGTTTGTTGTGCATTTCCTATAGCTACACAAACAGTTATAATAGTTATTAATTTTATAAGTTTCATGTGTTTTGTGTTTATAGTTGGTTGAAATTCATAGAATCACAGTGTAGCAACTGCTTGTCTTTTTTCTTGATTGGTTGAGTTTTCATTCCCTTATTCTTTTCTTTTAACATCATCTCTATTAGATAATTTCTTTCAGATTGAATAGCAGTTCTCATTTTTTTGTCACGTTCTATATCAAAATAAGTTACGCCTTCAATCAATGTTTTTTCAGCTTTTGCATAAATTGACAAGGGATGTTCGCTCCAAAGTACAAGATCGGCATCTTTCCCTACCTTTATACTCCCTACACGGTGGTCAATGTGAAGTAGTTTGGCTGGGTTGAGTGTCACCATCTTCCAAGCATCTTGTTCAGATGTACCTCCGTATTTAACAGCCTTAGCGGCTTCTTGATTTAGGCGTCGAGACATTTCGGCATCATCACTGTTAATGGCTGTCACAATTCCCATAGCGTTTAATATAGAGGCATTATAGGGAATCGCATCATTAACCTCGTATTTATAGGCCCACCAATCGCTAAAAGTAGAGGCGCCTACACCATGTGCTTTCATTTTGTCAGCTACCTTATATCCTTCAAGTATGTGGGTGAAGGTATTAATGTTAAAGTTGAATTTATCAGCTACTTTCATAAGCATATTAATCTCACTTTGGATATATGAATGGCAACTAATAAAGCGTTCTTTATTAAGAATTTGAGCAAGTACTTCCATCTCAACATCCTTTCGGTAGGGTTTTCCGCTTTTTTGTTTGGTGTCATAAGCTTTCGCTCTTGTGAAGTAATCAATGTATAGTTGTTCAACGCCCATTCGTGTTTGTGGAAATCTAATGTATCCTCCCCAATTAGATTGTTTTACGTTTTCGCCCAATGCAAACTTTATAAATTTAGGACTTTGATTATAAATTAGTTCTTTAGCTGGTGCGCCCCATTTTAACTTTATAATAGCCGAGCGCCCCCCAATAGGGTTAGCGGATCCATGCAAGATTTGAATGGATGTAACACCGCCGGCTAAATTTCGATAAATATCAACATCATCAGCGTCTATCACATCCTCAATACTTACTTCAGCAGAAGAGTTTTGCCCGCCTTCATTTATGCTTGCTGCAGCTATGTGTGAATGCTCATCTACAATACCAGATGTTAAATGCTTTCCAGTCGCATCAACTATAAGCGCTTTTTTACTTTTTAGACCCTTTCCAATTTTTGAGATCTGTCCATTTTTCACTAATACATCTGTAGCTTCTAAGATGCCTTCCAATTCATTTGTCCATACTGTAGCATTTTTAAATAGGATGGTCTCCGATTGTGGGAGTTTTGAAAAACCATAGGCCCCATTTGGATAACTAACAGGGACAACAATAGGAGGGCTGCTCTCTTTTTTCTTAGTAGTTTTTGATGTTTTGGTCGTGTCTACTACTTTTCTCAGTTCTACACTAGGGGTGGAGCCATCCACTAAGGTTGCTTTTCCTTTGATTGATTCTATTGTTGATAAAATTTTCGCATTCAATCTTATAAACTGTTGACTCGTAGTGTCTTTCATTGAAAACATTAAATGCATCCAATCATTCTGATAGTTGAGACTACTGCTTAATTTCAATGAATCTGATGTGACTTCTGATTTAAGTTTACTCAAAGTACCACTGATTTTAAGTTTATAGGTGTCTTTATTAATTGTAAAGCGGTAGTCTCCTCTAATGTCTGTTTTGGAAAGTGGGGTAATAATCGTTCTTGATCCATTAACCCAATTTTCGTAAAGAGTTGTTTCAGCTGCAAAAATATCTCCTGAAGTAATTAAGAAATTTGCATAGCTATCAACATTTAAATTACCAAGTTTTTGGTTTCCTAAAATTTTTGCAGGCTCAGTGGTCAAGGCCTCTAAGGCAGTCACCTTGTCCAATCCATAATTAATTGCTTTTAATAAGTTTATCTTAAAGTCTTTCATAGACTTTAATCCCTTAGTTGTAAATGCAAATGAAACTCCAGACAGGTCTAAAGCCATAGGATTTCCAGGACGTTGGTTCCATTCTTTCATCGCCTCTAATTCTAACGAATTTGTTAAAAAAGAATCTTCAACATTATAAGCTTTTGGGAAGTTTAAAGGGAGGATAAACATTGCTTGTGTGTTTATTATATCATTGATGCGTTCATATTCATCGCCTCCCCCAAGAATCACATACTGCACTCCAAAGGCATCTCCTACGGCATCTGCTCTCAGTGCATTAGCTCTGCTGCCTGCTTCAAAAATCTGCACTTTGTTTTTATGTTGATTAAACGCTTCTATAGAGCGGTCTTTAGTTGTAACGTTTCCTTTTTCATACCAATCAGCATCGTGATTGAGTTGCCTTAATAATGCCATAGATCCCATAATTGAAGACGGATATGACTGTTGCGAAAGCACACTTCTTGAAAAGGAGATATACTGTGCCGACTGACCTGATAGTATGCGCTGCGAGTCAGATCCTTTTGAATCCAATGCAATTAAGACCCCTGTTCCACGTACGATTCCATCCTGAATGTGAGTGTTGACGACCCCAAAACCTGCTTCTAGTAAGCTTTTAGCTGCTTTATTATTGTATTTAAATTCATCGATAGCGTTTTGTTCAGGACGTACATGATCGTTCCAGTAAAACCCTTCTCGACTTGCAGCATATTGTGTGGAGCGGCCACTAGTACTTTTACGCTTCGGTTTTACAATTCCAAAATCAGAATAAATATCTATAAATGAGGGATATATAGATTTCCCTTCCAAATCTATTACTACTGTATTTATAGGAAGTTTAACATTAATACCAACTTGAATGATCCGACCTTCTTGAATTAATAAGGTTCCATTTTCAACACGATTGGTAGGGGTGATAAAAATTTCAGCATTTATGAAGGCTGTGAAATTTGTGTTTTTAGTCTTTACTCCATCGTTCTTTGGGAAATAATCTTGTGCTGACAACGAAAGAGCAATAAAAAACACACTAATAGATAAAAGTTTTTTTAACATAATATATAATTATAGACAGTTTATAAATTTAGGTATAAACTTTAAATGAAAAACTATAATTAATATATTTTTAAAATTGAGACAAACAAAGAGCGCTCTATTAATAAAATTAAACACCTAACTAATTAATTTTGCTTTATTACTTTAATTGTTAGATTATTCACACATAAGTAATACAATCCCTGGTCGAGTTGGGATAAGTCAATTTGTTTATTTAAGCCTCTAAGAGTGCCTTTAAATATGCGCTGACCTAGAGGAGAAATAAGTTCGTAGTCAACGTTCTCATTTATTTTTAAGTTAATTAGGTTATTTGTGGGATTTGGATACACTTTAATAGATTGTTGTGTCGTATTAATTCCAAGTAGTTCACATTCAAAATTGTATTCAACCTTAGAGGCCTCCGTTGGATTTAGCAAAAGGTTTTCGGTAAGTAATGGGCAATAACAGTCATTTTTTTCTACATACAACTTAATCCATGAAAGTGCTACTTTTCCAATTACACCGTTTCCCCCAGTAGGAGAGTTAGCAACAGAATGATATCCGTTTTCAACTTCAAAAAGCAGTTTATCTGTTTCTTCTGGTGTAGAATTATAATGAATGTCAGCTTGTGTTGAGGGGGGGGCTGTAGGATCGTTTTGACCACTAAAAATTAAGACAGGACTTCCATGATTTAAATTGGTATTTATTAGGAAAGGGCATAAGGCTACAACGCCGGCGATAGAACTATCTAAAACAGCCGCTCTTTGTGCACCACCACCACCCATAGAGTGTCCACTGACTGCTAATTGGGCTAAATTTAGAGCCCCTTCAAGAGGAGACGTCGCTCTAGTGTTTTCATATCTAATGGTTTCTAAGGCATCTAATAAGGCATAGGCTCTGGCTTCTGGGAAATCAAAAATATTATTGGTTCCTATAATAATGGTAACAATTCCATGTGAAGCATAAAAAGGGCCCCAATTTTCAACACTTGATGGTTGGGCTGTAAAACCAGGCACAATGGCAATGCTTGCAAACGGTGGATTGGCATTTGTAGGATAGTAGATAGTGGCCCCAAAATAGTCAGGTCCATTACGGATTCCATCAGACTCATTAAGAGTTTGAACCTCAAACGGTCCAGGGTTTGTCAAGCTTTCAAATGTGACATCATCACATTGTGCAATAACAACACTTGTAAATTGTGTTGAAGCGAGCATGAACAAACAAGCTATTATTATTTTTTTTAAATTTTTAATTCCTTATTAGATTAATTAGAAAAATGATGACCAAAATGTTGCCCCAATTGCATGATTTTAGCATCTATTTGCCCTAATGTTGGGCGTAAATAAATTTCTTGTTTACAAACCATTATAACTCCATTATTTTGTGTAATAAAATAGTGTTTAAATTTAATTTTTCATGAATGACTTTTAACTTTCTCTGATGTAAATATAATTAATTTTAAATTTTAGTCTAATTTAATTAGAGCAAGTTGCAGGAACACGCTCCTCAGATATAAAATCTACACAAGTATTGTAAATGATACTTTTAAAGAAACAAGCAACACGGTTAATCCTAAAGTCAACATCTTTTTTAGATCTGTATATGCCATGACCACCCTTCGGGACCACTGTTAGGTCGTTACAAACTCCTGCCTTTGTTAGCAGTTCATGAATTGGTCTGGAACCATATCCAGTCATTATATTTTTTCCAATTGGGACGGTCGTGTCGAGGTCTCCATGAAATGAAATCGTAGGAATTAATTTTCCTGAATTAAAAACAACAGGTAGAATAGCTCCCATGAAGTTGTAAATACCTTGGATTTTAAAAATTTCATTTGTGCTAGTATTTGAAGATTCTAATGGGCCTAAATCAGACTCAAATTGCGGTGCTATCTGACTCCATTCTTCTTGACTTGCATAGCTTGTAGAAAGAGATGTGACCGCTCCCGCACTAGACCCTCCAATAAAGAACCACGAGGAATCAATTCTCAGTTTTTCTTTCTGACTTGCAATATATCTAAGGGCTGTATTAGCATCTTGTTGGGCTCTGTAAACTGCTTTTTGAATGCTCCCAAAAACCGCTCGATCATACCCTAATCGATAGCTCATTGTGGCCACTACAAACCCTCTTTTGGACAATTCTACAGCGTGATATGTCATCCATTCTCGAGCACCCCCTGTAAACCCACCTCCGTGAATCAGAAGTATAAAAGGCCGCTTTTCTAGAGTGTCTGTATTTGTGTTTGGGAAATACACATCCATTTTCAAATCTTGTGAATCTCCCATGTAGTCAATAGCCTTTCCATAGGTTACATTTTTAAGTGAATCAATTTGGGTATTTAAAAAATAGTCGGAATTAGAATACCTTGGCTTATAAGTACTTGTTTGCGCTGAGACATAGTGTAGAGTTAATGAGATGCATAGAATATATAAAAGCGTCTGTTTGTTCATAAAGGTTAATTTATTGTAATTGATTATTACTATTTTATTTGGAGTTTCTCAAATAAACTTAAAGCATAATTTTCTGTTTGGCTTATCACTTTATTTAGCTCTAACTTTATGGATTATTTGACAAATAATTGTTTAACAAAAGTATAAGTCTCTAAAATACGTTTTTAATTATGCACATTTAATTAATAAAGTATAATTTTTTAATGTCTTGCAATTTTATTTATGTGTTACAAGTGTTTTTTGATTAGAGTTGTTATTTCGTCTTTGCTAAATGGCTTTGTTAAGAGCGCGTCAAAACCTTCATTTAGTAACTTTTTGTTGTCATCTTCCATTGCGTAGGCAGTCAATGCAATAATTGGGATTTTAGTTTTCGTTTTTCTAATGTCTTTTACGGCCTGTGCTCCATTTTTTTTAGGCATTCTAAGGTCCATGAATATCATACTAATATTGGGGTGTTTTGTGGCCATTTCTACAGCCTCTAAACCATTTTTAGCATGTATTATGTTAAACGGAAGATCTTCAAACAGCGCTTCTAGGTATAAAAAGTTAATATGCTCATCCTCAGCAATCAATATGGTTGGATTCTCTTTTTTAACATCTTTCTTGACCCCTTTAGCTAAATTTATGTTAGCGTTTAAACCCTTTAAATAGGGAAGGTTAAAATAAAACTCAGCCCCTTGACCTTTTGCAGATTCCACCCAAATTTCACCAGCCATCAACTCTATGATTTCTTTTATTATTGAGAGTCCTAGTCCTGTACCAGAACTGTTGGTGTTTTTAACTTGAACAAATCGATCAAAGATTGTTTTATGGTGTTTCTTAGCGATTCCAATTCCTGTATCCTTAACAAAAAGCTGAAGGGTATCTCCTTCTAGCACATAGCCAATAGTAATTGTTCCATTTTTTGTATACCTAAGAGCGTTTACAATTAAGTTTGAAAAAATTTGCATTAAACGGGTCTCATCTGTTAGTAGTTCACTCTCAGAGTCGCTTAACCCAAAGTCCACGTCCATATGGTTATGAACTTGATCAGCTGTTAATTTGAATTGAGCGACTAAATTTCTGATAAGAGTATTTAGATTACAGCTGTCGTAAATTAAGCTAAACTGCTTAGTATCTAATTTTGACATGTCGGCAACATCAGTTAATATGCGCAACAGCCTACTACCTCCAAGTTGGATTAGATCAACGTATTTTTTTCGCTGCTCAATAGAAATGTTTTCTCTGTTTAGCAATGAAGAAAACCCAAGAATTGCATTTAAGGGGGTTCTTATTTCATGCGACATATTTGATAAAAAAGCAGACTTTAAAGCCTCGTTTTCCTTTGCTTTTTCTTCTGCCTTTCGTAATTTTTTATTTTGATTATTTATGAATTCTTCTTTATTAAAGCGTTCTGTAACATCTGAAAAAAGAACAGCTATGGTATGCGGCCTAATCTTCCACGCAAGAATATTAAAGTACTTATTTACATGTTTACTGTAGTTTTCAAATCTTATTGCAGTTCCAGATTTATCTACCATATCATAGGTTTCTAGCCAATAGTCTTCTACAGTTCCAAAAAGAGTTTTCGCTGTTTGACCTATCATCTCCGATTTGCTTTTATTGACTAATTTCTCATGGGCTGGATTTACTTGACGATAATACCAGTCAACGGCTTTGTTATTTTTGTCATAAACAAGCTCAATAACCATGAACATATCTGTCATGGATTCAAAAATTTGCATGTAATCTTTCTCGGTTTGTTCTAGTTTTTCTTTTACCCCTATTTCATGGCTTACATCCTCAAATACGGCAATAAATTGATTTTCTACTGGAGAAAAACAATGTGTTCGGTAATGTTTGCCGATGTTGTGGTTATATTCTGTAAATTTACAGGGCTTTTTATCAATTACTGCTGATGCAAATTGGTCAATCCATACTTTTTCAATACCTGGAAAAGTCTCCTTAACTGTTTTACCAATCATAAAAGATGGCTTTAGTCCAGAATGAGCTTCATAGGCAGAATTGACGTTAAGAAACCTAAAATCTACGGGCTTTCCTTCGCTATCATAAATAAGTTCACAGTGCATAAACCCTTTATCAATGAGGTCAAATAGTTCATTAGTCAATTGCTGGTTTTCGTAATTAATAGTTTTCATTTATTTGTGTGTGACGTTTATTTACCATTCTAAATATTTATCTTTTTATAATTACCCTAAAGGGTTCCTGTAATTTTTATTTTTTTTTGATAATTTTTATATATTATTGATTTTCAGACCCTAAGGTATGAATTATAATTGTGTTATAATATAATAATATAATTATAATTCATTAAAATTTAGATGATGTGCTTAGTGTTTATTAAGATAATCCACTAATAAGGCCACGACATAGCTGTAGCTTTCAATGCCTTTATCTTGGTTGTTTGCTTTTAGGAAATTACTATAAAAACGTTTAATTAGTGGCTCTAAGTGGTTGTTGTAAGACTTCCAGAAATCTGAGGTTTCCTGATAGTTTATTAGAATACCTGGGTTTATTGAATTCAATACTTCATCGTATTGTTCTTTGTCTCGTTGCTGTAGTTCAAATAAACAATACCGCAATGCAAACGCGTACCCTGCATATTGGTAGTAAAGATCCTTGTTATGAATACAAGCTAGAAAGCCTATAAAATTTGCTTCATTTTCTGCAGCATACCCCAATTGGTGGGCTTGTTCATGAGCAATCGTGGTTAGCATGCTTGTGTTAGGTATGATACTATTTACTTGCGCCTCCAAGGTAAAGGGGTTGAGGTAGCCTCCAAATCCCATATAGGTCAGAGGGGTACTAAATAGTGATTTTTTAGTATTTTGGCCAGGGTGTTTAAAAAAGGGGTACTTAGTTTCTAGTAGTTTGTAACCCTGTTGACTTTTAGAAGTCATTTCATCAAACGAATAGGGCGGGTTGACTTTGAGTAAGGAATCATTTGTGATGCTTAAGTGCAGTTTATTTGTTTTTGACATCAGTTTGTTAGTGATGGTATTTAATTCACTTGTTGTATATGTTGGGTTAAGATTAAGTGTGGTATGTAAAGAATTCCGGTAATAGTTTAAGCCCCAACACAAGTGAAATAAGAAATAAACAACAGATAGAGTTGATAAAACATCCAACCCCAAGGCCATAGGGTGAGTTTTAAGTCGTTTAAAGTTCATAGCTATCCATCTAATAGCAAACACAATGATTACGATGTAGATTAGATCCCCTAAAGAAATAGGACTCCATTTAAAAAAAGTATTTAATAGTTTAGAAATAATAGGGTAGAGGCCAATACTGTAATACTGCTCAACAATACCAGAGTTGTTTTTAAAAAACAACAGGCTTAAGTACTGGGGCAACAAACTCAAACTAATTATGTATTTCAGTTTTTTAGACATCACTCAAAAGTAATAATTTTAATTTATGATTGGTAAGTAATACGTACCTTTGTATCGATAAAACCATGTCTATTATGAGTAAACAAGTACGTCAATTAGAACCCAAAGCGGTTTGGAATAAGTTTTCAGATTTAAATGCAGTACCTCGTCCCTCCAAAAAGGAAGAACGCGTCATCGCTTTTATGAAAGGTTTTGGAGCCTCGTTAAACTTAGAAGTGATTGAAGATTCTGTAGGTAATGTTATCATAAGAAAACCAGCAACTACTGGGATGGAAGACCGTAAACCTATAGTAATGCAATCGCATTTGGATATGGTACACCAAAAAAATAACGATACTAATTTTGATTTCCTTACTCAGGGGATTGAAATGCATGTTGAAGGCGATTGGGTTAAAGCTAAAGGGACCACATTAGGCGCTGATAATGGCTTAGGTGTGGCCACTATTATGGCAGTTTTAGAAAGTACAGATATTTCTCATCCTGCTATTGAGGCCTTGTTTACAATTGATGAAGAAACAGGGATGACAGGTGCTATGGGTCTAAAAGGAGGTCTTTTAAACGGTGCTATTTTGTTAAACTTAGATACCGAAGATGACGATGAGATCGGTGTAGGTTGCGCAGGAGGTATTGATGTCACAGCCCAAAGAGATTATAATGAGGAATCAACCCCAGAAACTAAAATTGGTTATGAAATAGAAGTAAATGGACTTCAAGGTGGGCATTCAGGAATGGATATTCATAAAGGGTTTGGAAATGCTAATAAAATCATGAACCGTCTTCTTTTTGATGGTTTTGAAAATTTTGGTTTGCGTATCTCTGAAATTGATGGTGGAAGTCTTCGTAATGCAATTCCAAGAGAGAGTCGGGCAGTTGTTGCAATTGACAGTGTTCATGAAGACGCTTTCTTACACGAGATAGGGGAGTTTATAAAATCAATACAAACAGAGCTTAAAACCATAGAGCCCGATTTAGAAATTAGTTTAAAAAAGGTTGAAACTCCTAAGATGATTATGGATTTAGGGGTTCAAGAAGGACTCACGCGTGCGCTCTATGCAGCATGGAATGGTGTTTATAGAATGAGTCCTGACATTGAAGATTTGGTTGAAACCTCCAATAATATAGCACGTGTGCTAGTGAAAGAGGGTCATATAAAAATTGGCTGCTTGACGCGGTCGTCAGTAGAGTCCACTAAAATAGACTTAGCAATGACTTTACGTGCAGCCTTTGAATTAACGGGTTGTGAGGTGCATCTTTCTGGAGATTATCCTGGCTGGGCTCCTGACATGGATTCTTCAATCTTAAAAGTCCTGAGGGGATTATATGAAACAATGTATAATGAAAAGCCGCATGTAGCTGCCTGTCATGCAGGTTTGGAATGTGGTATTTTAGGAACTAATTACCCTGACATGGAGATGATTAGCTTTGGTCCAAATATCAAAGGTGCCCATTCACCAGATGAACGTGCACAAATATCTTCAGTTCAGAAATTTTGGGGCTTTTTATTAGAGATTTTAAAAAACATTCCTAAAGCATAACTTAATTAGTATCGATATAAAAAAAAGCAGCTATTAGGCTGCTTTTTTTATATAATCAAAGGACATTTTTAGTTTATGACCTCTACCATTTCTACAATAAAAATTAAGTCGGTGTTGGGTTTTATAGTGCCACGACCTTTTTCTCCGTAAGCGATGTGTGATGGGAGGTATAAGAATGTTACATCTCCTAAAGACATTTTAAAAACTCCTTCCTTAAATCCAGGAATCATTTGTGCTTCCGGGTCTAGAGGCATTGATATAGGGTTGTAAGCTCCTTGCTGGTCTTTACGTGGATCATAACTTCCATATTTTTGATCTACAGATTTAACGTTAGTTCCAAATAGCTTTCCGTCAGTAAAGTAACCTTCATAATTAAGTTTTACTGTAGTGCCATTACGTGGCTTAGGTCCTTCTCCTTTAGAAATGTTATGAATTAATAAACCAGAGTTTAAGCTAGTAGCTTTGCTTTTATAGTCTTCTAAAACAGCGATCATTTCTTTGGCAGTGATTGCCATTTTTTCTTCGGCTATTTTTTTATCCTCCGCAGCTTTTTGTTTAGCGTCTTCAATTTTCTTTAATCGTTTTTTTTCTAGTAGTGGTAATTCTGTATTCCATGTGTCTGCAGCATCAAACTGCTTTGCTTCTGCTCCTTGTCTGATAATGTTAAGCTCTAAGATAATCACATCTTCTAAAGGTTTGTTGGATCCAGGCGTTACATCTACATTAGAAATCGTATCGACCACACTAAGACCTTTAACTACTTCTCCGAAAACAGAATGTTTATTATCAAGATGAAGGGTTGGAGCATCTGTTATGAAAAATTGACTCCCGTTTGTGGCGGGTCCAGAATTGGCCATAGAAAGTATACCAGCCTTGTCATGAGTTAGACTGCTGTCAAATTCATCACCAAATTTAAATCCTGGGTTTCCAGCCCCAGTAGCAGTTGGGTCGCCCCCCTGAATCATAAAGTTATTAATTATTCTGTGAAATACAGTTCCGTTATAGTAAGGTTTCCCTTTTAACGAATCTGTAAGCATGGGATGAGTTCCTTCAGCTAGCCCTACGAAATTAGAAACGGTCAACGGAACTTTTTTGTAATGTAATTTTATAACAACGGTGTCTTTAGTGGTAATAAACTCTGCAAATAACCCTTCACCAAGGTTTGGGTATTTTTCTTTGCATCCCGTTGAGCTTAACATTAAAATAAAAGTAAATATTGTAAAAAATTGTTTTGTAATTTTCATTTTCTTTAGGGGTTTTAGTGTTTAATTTATTTGATGTTTTAGTAGTGAGACTTCACAAATGAGTGGTTCATTACTGCCTATTTGATCGTTGTCTCCGTAGTAGCCATAGGCTTTTTGAGAGGGAAATATAAATGTAACTACTTCGCCTTCTTTCATTAGTTTTAAGCCTTCTCTTAGTCCTGAGAATAATTCTTGTTGGTCTATGTAATAGGTTTGTTGACCTAGGTCATTTTTAGAATAAATCTCCACTTTTTTTAAGGTTTTCAAACTGTAAGTGTAATAGACTAAGTCCCCAAATTTAGGGGTTTTAGTTATGGTTTCTATCTTGTTGTTATAATAATACCAAAAACCATAGTCAGAAGTTAAAACGTTTTTTTCGGAGGCCTTAATAAGGCTTTGTATTTGGTTGTATTCAATTTTATTTAGCTGTTTATTACGTTCAATAGAAGCATCAATAAAGGTCCCAGAGTTATTTGAAACTGGTCGTCGTGCTTCTGGTGGCTTACAACTAGAGATTAAAAATAAGATGACTAAATAAATTAAGGATTGTTTCATGAGTTAAGTTCTGATTCGTACTCAGTCAATAAATTAGTGAATTTAGTGATTGTGTCTTCTAGGTTAAGGTCGCTACGTCCTCCTGAAGCATTGTTGTGTCCGCCGCCACTAAAATGATTACGTGCAAATTTATTTACATCAAAATCGCCTTTTGACCTAAAAGATATTTTAATAATACTTTCTTCTTGATGTTCTATAAATATTGCAGCAAATTTTGCTCCCTTTAAGGATAAGCCATAATTAACTAAACCTTCAGTATCTCCTTTTTTAAATCCATGTGCATCAAGTTCTTTGTTTGTGAGGCTAATATAGGCTGTATGCTTATTCTCTAAAAACCGTAAGTTATTCATAGCGCATCCCAGTAACTTTAGGCGTCCAAAGCTATTGGTATCATAGACAGCGTTATGGATCTTAGATTTTTCAATACCGATGTCAATTAGATGGGCAATCACTTTATGTGTTGTACTTGTTGTAAGTGGAAAGCGAAATGAAGCTGTATCCGTCATGATCCCTGTATATAACGCTTCTCCAGTTGCTACGTCAATTAAGTCTAGCCCTTCCATCTTTTCTATAAAATGATACACCATTTGGCTTGTTGAGCACATGCTTACATCAGAATATACATATTGAGCATAGGCGTCGGGCTGTTGGTGGTGATCAATCATTATTTTTATAGCTTTTGCGTTGGCTATAGGGGTTCCCATTGCACCACAACGGTGAAGCGCATTAAAATCTAGAGTGAAAATTAAATCGGCTGCCAAAATATGAGCTTCTGAAGTTTTAGTGTTCATCTCGTGAATCAAAACATCTTCAGTTCCTGGAATCCATTTAAGAAAACTTGGATAATCATTAGGGGCTATGACGATTGCTGTATGTCCTAGTTTCTTCAAAAAGTGACAAAGTCCAAGAGTAGAGCCCATAGCATCGCCGTCAGGGTTTTTGTGAGGGACAATGACTACTTTTTTGGGTGTAGACAGTAATTTTTTTACTTCTAAAATTGATGTTGTATTCATAGCCTACAAAGATACAAATTTTTAAAATAGTTGTAAAGTTGATTATCTATATAAAAACCTTATTTTTGCCAAAAATTATTACACAAACATCATGGTTACAAACAAAACGTTTACAATGCTTAAGCCGGATTCTGTTGAGAAAGGGAATATTGGTGCAATACTAGAAAAAGTCACAGCCTCAGGTTTTAGAATCGTTGCTATGAAACTAACACAACTTACAAAAGCCGACGCTGAAGCTTTTTATGCAGTTCATAACGAGCGTCCATTTTTTGGGGAGTTGGTTAACTATATGACACGTGGTCCAATTGTAGCGGCAATTCTTGAAAAAGAAAATGCAGTTCAAGATTTTAGAACATTGATTGGAGCTACAAACCCAGCGGAAGCTGCGGAAGGTACGATCCGTAATATGTTTGCTGAATCGATCAGTCAAAATGCTGTTCATGGAAGTGATAGTGATGAAAATGCAGGAATTGAAGGAGCATTTCATTTTTCTGAAAGAGAAATGTTTTAATCAGATATCAAATATAGATAAGAGCCACACTTTAGTTGTGGCTTTTTTTACGCGTTTTTTTATCTTAATATAAGTTTGCTGATGAGGTCTTTTCCAAGCGCTTCGTTTAACATGCTTAGAATCTTTTCCTTTCCATAGCTAAGTTCTTCTCGAAGCACTGATGAGCTAAGCTCTACATACAGGGTGTCTTGATGAAGTTTTACGCTATTGGTATAGTTATTTACACCGTTACCCATTAAATCTCTCCAGGCAGCTTCAACATTTACTTTGTCTAGACCCTTTTCAAGCTTATTTTCCTTAACAAATGATTTTAATAAATCATCGATTTTTTGCTGGTCGTTATGTCGCTTACTCATTAATCAAAAATTAAGGGTTCATAGGGTTTGTAAGTGTAAATAAATCCATCACTATTGGCTATGATTAAACTGGACTCATTGGCTCGCGTAATTTCTTCACTGTAAGTTACTCCATTAACAAGATAATTAATCCATAGCTTCTGTGATTCAATAGAAAGCTTAAAGTTAGAGACATCTTTGGATATTTCAAAAGCCCCATCAAATCGGGGGGTTACTTTTTTTCTATAACCACTTAAATCAGCGTTAATTTTAAAATAATCTATCGTTCCACTAATTTTAAATTCTTTAATTTTTTTGTACTCTTTTGTGACGCTTACAATTTCCCAATACCCTTCAATAAATGGAATGTAGTTGTTGACATCTGTTTGACAGCTATAAATTAGGCTAGCTAATAAGAACGTAATTAGTTTTTTCACAATTTAAACATTTGATAGGATTGGTGAACACTCTTGATAGCTTTTTCGGTTCTGTCTGCATGAGTATCAGAAATAAACAGCTGTCCGAAGTTCTCATCATTAACTAATTTAATGATTTGAGATACACGTTGCTCATCAAGTTTGTCAAAGATATCATCTAATAGCAAAATAGGGGTGACCCCACTTTGAATTTTGATGAAGTCAAACTGCGCTAGCTTGAGTGCAATTAAAAATGATTTTTGCTGCCCTTGGCTTCCAAATTTTTTAACGGGATATTGTTTTATTGAAAAATCTAAGTCGTCTTTATGAATGCCAGCACTTGTGTATTGAAGCATCCTATCTTTATTAATATTTGCATTAAATAAGTCTAACAATGGACTGTTATTAAGTTGGCTGTTGTATAGCAAGTCTACATCTTCGTTATCGTTGCTTATTGATTTGTAACGACTTTTGAAGATAGGTGTAAACGCCTCTAGAAACAGTTTTCTTTTGCGATGTATCTCGGTACCGTATTCGTTAAGTTGCTCATTGTAAACATCTAAGGTTATTTTGTTAAAGTTATTGTTTAGTGCAAAATATTTTAATAGGGCATTTCTTTGAGATAGTATTTTTGAGTAATTTAATAAATACTCTAAATAGTTTTTGTCACTCTGAGAAATAACACCATCTATAAATTTTCTCCGTGTTTCACTTCCTTCAACAATTAAATCACGGTCTGCAGGTGATATAATAACCAAAGGTAAAAATCCAATATGGTCGCTAAATCGATCGTATGCTTTTCCGTTTCGTTTAATAATTTTCTTTTGTCCTCTTTTTAGAGAAACAATTACTTTTTCATCACGATCATTTTTCTCATATAGCCCATCAACTACAAAAAAATCTTCATCATGTTTAATGTTTTGAGAAGCTACAGGGTTAAAGTAGCTCTTGCCAAATGATAAGTGGTAAATAGCGTCTAAAACATTTGTTTTTCCAACACCATTAGATCCAACAAAACAATTAATTTTTGAGTCAAATTCTACCGTGTAGGCGTCGAAATTTTTATAGTTTAATAAACTTAATGATTTTAAAATCATGCAAAATTGGTCTAAATTTTAATTTTATCTTCTTTAGAGTTCCTTAAAAAGATGCTGCAAATTATTGAAAAATAACAAATAATTTGCCTTTTTTTTACGAATAAAAATTATATTTTTGAGCTTCATTAATAAACGACCATGGCAACATATAAGAAACGCGGCGGAAAACCGACCACTAAGGCAGAAAAAGAAACATCGATTGAAGACGAATCAACAACCGCTTCAATTGTAAGTTCACTTGATGGAGGTGCATCCAGAACAGAAGAGTGGGTTATAAAGAACCAAAAATATATATTTGTAATTGTAATATTAGCCGCTTTGTTAGTATTGGGTTTTCTAGGATATAATAAATTTATTCAAGGTCCAAAAGAAAGCCAGGCTACAAACGATATGTTCCAATCACAGCAATACTTTGATCAAGCTGTTAATGGTACTTCAAAAGATTCACTTTTTACTTTAGCTCTAAATGGAGCTGATGGGAAGTATGGGTTTTTAGATATCGCTGATGTATACAGTGGGTCTAAAGCTGGAAACCTAGCAAATTATTATGCCGGAATGGCATACCTAAATATGAAAGATTACTCAAACGCAGTAACGTACCTGAATGCATTTTCTTCCGATGATGATGTATTAGGACCGATTGCAAAAGGAGGTATAGGAGATGCATTTGTGCAATTGGAGCAGTTAGAAGATGCTTATGATTATTACGTTCAAGCGGCGCAATTAAAGTCAAACAATTACACAACCCCTATGTACCTTTACAAAGCGGGTGTTATTGGATTGAAATTAGGGGATTTTAATAAATCTTTAATGTTTTTTAATCGTATTAAATCAGATTTTCCTGCGAGTACTGAAGCTAAAGACATAGATGTATTTATTGGTAAAGCTGAAGCTGCTATCAACTAAACATGGCAACACAAAACACTAACCTGTCTAATTATAATAAAGCTACTCTTCCAGATGCGAAAAATTTTCGGTTTGGAATTGTTGTTTCTGAATGGAACTCTCAGGTCACAGAAGGGCTTTTAAATGGTGCATTAGCGGCATTGTCAGACTGTGGTGTTGATGCGTCAAATGTTAAAGTAATTAATGTTCCTGGAAGTTTTGAACTTATTTTTGGAGCAAAAAAAATGCAAGAGCAACACGTAGATGTTGTAATTGCTATTGGAAGTGTTATTAAAGGGGAGACTCAACATTTTGATTTTGTTTGTGACGGAGTCACTCAAGGAATTAAAGATTTAAACGTTCTTAACGATGTGCCGGTTGTTTTTTGTGTTTTAACAGATAACAACTTACAGCAATCTATTGATCGATCTGGAGGAAAGCATGGAAATAAAGGGGTAGAAGCGGCTATCACCGCCATTAAAATGGTACACCTTAAAAACACTTTATAGTTTTCAATAGCTGTTGATAATTTTAATCATTTGCCCTTTCTATATTTATTTGATTTGATTATTTTTGAATTGAATCAAAATTAACATCGTGTTTTCTCACAAACAATCTAGAACTTTTAGTATAAGACGCTCTTCAGACGAATCAATTAACAAAACTGATAGAGCTTTCCAACCTATTTATTCTAAAAACTCTAGAAATAGACGTGGTTTTTCACTAATTTGGCTGGTGTTCACAGCATTGATTTGCGGACTAGTGTTTTACTTTTTTGACACTTTATTTTTTTAATAATGGGTATTTTTAAAACTAAAAAAAACAATAAATATAACTATACGCCTCGCTTTTATAAAGGGGAGCGCAGCCCTTTTGAATTAAAACATAAGTTTGATGATGCTCGTGTGACCATTGAAAAAACAAACCTAAAAGGCAAGATTGTCAATGCAGTTGAGGATTACAAAACGAATCCCAATCGTTTAGCTAACAAAAGAGTTTCTATTATAATTTTAATTTTGATATTTATTTTCCTTTGGATTATAGATTTTGATTTAAGTATATTTCTTTAATAAATGGCTGATATAATACAACTATTACCAGATCACGTAGCCAATCAAATTGCTGCAGGTGAAGTCGTTCAACGTCCTGCCTCAGTGGTTAAAGAACTTCTTGAAAACGCCATTGATGCCGGTGCGACAACAATTAAGTTATTAGTAAAAAATGCAGGTAAGGTACTCATTCAAGTTATTGATGACGGAAAAGGCATGAGCGTTACCGATGCTCGACTTAGTTTTGAGCGTCATGCGACCTCAAAAATCAAAGTAGCAGATGATTTATTTAATCTTAACACCAAGGGCTTCAGAGGGGAGGCTTTGGCCAGCATCGCTGCCATTGCACACGTAGAAATGAAGACCAAACAAGTTTCAGATGAGTTAGGGACACTTTTATCTGTTGAGGGCAGTATTTTTACATCTCAGGATGTTATAGCAACGCCTAATGGCACTTCAATAGCAGTTAAGAATTTATTTTTCAACATACCAGCACGACGAAATTTTTTAAAGTCTGATACCGTAGAGTTTCGTCATATAATTGATGAATTTCAACGAGTTGTGCTAGCACACCCTTCGATTAATTTTTCAATGTACCACAATGGCAGTAATTTATTTAATCTGTTAAAAGGAAATTTTAGACAACGTGTCGTAAATACATTTGGTGGAAAAACAAATGAAAAGTTAGTTCCTGTTGAAGAAACGACAGAAGTCTTGGCAATATCTGGGTTTGTTGGAAAACCAGAGTATTCAAAAAAATCAAGAGGGGAACAATTCTTTTTTGTGAATAATAGATTTATAAAAAGTCCCTACCTAAATCATGCAATATCATCTGCTTTTGATGGCTTATTACAGTCAAGAAGACATCCTAGTTATTTTTTAAACTTACAAGTTGACCCCCGAAGTATTGATATAAATATTCATCCGACTAAGACTGAGATTAAGTTTGACGACGAGCAAACAATGTATGCTATTCTAAGAGCCGCTGTTAAGCATAGTTTGGGTCAGTTTAGTATAACTCCTGTTTTAGATTTTGAACGCGACAAGAACTTAGATACTCCTTACCAATTTAATGGAGCTCAAGCCTCCATTCCAAAAGTAGAAGTAGATCGTGCATTTAACCCTTTTTCAAAGGCTAACTCTGAGACTTCTTCATATACAAAACCTACCTCAGAAAGTTGGGAAGGTTTATATGTTGGATTGGAGTCTAAATCAAACACTGATAATTTTTCACAAGTTTCTTATGAGTCTGATGAAATGACCTCTTCTATATTTGATGAGTCTACAGAACGAAAAGTTCATAAAACTTTTCAATTACATAATAAATATATTATCAATACGATTAAATCTGGGATGGTCGTTATTGATCAAAATCGAGCACATGAGCGTATTTTATATGAAGACTATCTTCGTAAAACAACGGTTAATGAAGCAGTGAGTCAGCAGTTATTATTTCCATTACAACTCAGTTTGTCAACCTCTGGAATTTCCATGTTAAAGGAACTTCATGAAGCTTTAGAAACCACAGGGTTTGTGTTTTCTACTTTTACAGATGAAAGTATTGAGTTGACAGGGCTGCCAGTTGGTGTAAAGGAGTCAGATGTTTCAAATGTGTTTGATCAATTGATCCATGATATTGAAAATGAAGTGCCTGATGTAAACTTTAGTATTAGTGATTTATTGTCAAAATCACTTGCCAAAAGTTTAGCAATTAAAAATGGAAAGAAATTAGAACGTCAAGAGCAGGAGTACATAGTAAACACTCTTTTTTCTTGTAAGGAACCGACAGTTTCTCCTTCAAATAAAACAATTTTTACCACGATTAAAGTGGATGAATTAGATAAAAAATTTAATTAGAAATGAGACAAATCACGCCCACAGTCAAGCATCTCCTTATTATAAACTGCATCGTTTTTGCAGGCACCTATTTACTTGGTAATAAAGAGTTATTTTATGGATTATTAGCGCTCTATTATCCTCTCAGTGATTATTTCATGCCTTGGCAGGTTTTTACGCACATGTTTATGCATGGTGGTTTTCAACATTTATTATTTAATATGTTTGCTTTATTCATGTTTGGAACGGCCGTTGAAGGTGTGTTTGGACAGCGTAAGTTCTTAATTTTTTATATTTCTTCAGGTTTAGGTGCTGTTGCCTTAACTTTTGCAGTGTATTATATTCAGATATATCCCCTTATTAGTGAGCTAAAGTCCTTAGGGTTTTCTTTTGATTTTATCAAAGAGGTCACCTCATTAGATATTTTAAGTGACCGTATGTATCAAGGAGAGATTTTGGCCTCAAAATTAAAGCCTATTCTTTCAAACTATGGCTATAGTATGAGTCAACTAAATGGCGACTCCTTTCGAATGTTATTTGATTTAATAGTGAGTAGTAATGGATCTATGGTTGGTGCCTCAGGGGCTATCATGGGAGTATTGGTGGCTTTCGGAATGCTTAATCCTAATGCGGAATTAATGATGATATTTTTACCAATACCAATTAAAGCAAAGTATTTTATACCAGGAATAATAGCTTTAGATTTGATTTCTGCTTTTACAGGCACCTCTTTTTTTAGTCCTAGTAACACCGCCTATATTGCACATATTGGAGGGGCACTCACAGGCTTCTTATTAATGTATTTTTGGAAAAAAAACCAATTTGATAAATTTCGCTGGAACTAATGACAAGCCTCAATCAAGATATTAAAGATAAATTATCAAGACTTAATGTATTTGAAAAAATCATTGTAGTGAACTTTGTTGTTTTTGTTTTAACATCAATAACCCTAAGGTTTTCTGGTTTTGGATCCGGTTTGGAATGGTTATCACTTTCAAAGTCTGCTTCTCAATTGATTTCAAGGCCGTGGACACTTATTACTTATGGTTTTACACATTACAGCTTTAGTCATTTATTTTTTAATATGTTGGTCTTGTATTTCTTTGGTCGCTCATTTTCAAATTTATTTAAAGCAGATGTGTGTCTTAAAATTTATTTGTTAGGAATCCTTTCTGGGGGGCTGGCTTTTGTAATAATTTATAATTTTTTTCCTTCTGGAATCTTAAATACAGTGGGGCCTTTAGTTGGTGCCTCTGCAGGCGTGCGGGCAATTATTATGTTTTTATGTGTTTACTTGCCTAACAAAGAGGTTCGTTTTTTCACCTTTCAGTTTCCGTTAAAATATATTGGAATTGCTTTGGTTGTTTTAGACCTTCCAGGTTTTTTCTCTAATAATTCCGGGGGTACTGTCGCCCATTTCGGTGGTTATTTATTGGGTTATTTTTATGCTAGACAATATCAGAAAGGAATTGATGTAGGAGCGTTTATTGATAAGATTACGGCCTATTTTTCAAGTTCAAAATCCAATCTAAAAACAGTTTATAAAAAGAAGAATAGCTCTTCATTTGCGGGTAAGAACAAGGAAGAGTTTGATCGTTTCACTCATCAAAAACAAATAGATCTCATTCTTGATAAAATCAGTAAAAGTGGCTATGAAAGTTTATCCCAAGTAGAAAAAGATTTTTTATTTAGAGCAGGAAAATAAAACCATTTGAAAAATTTAAACTTTCTTGATAAGTTAGTGTTTCTGATTAATTCAGTGGTGTCACTCTTGTTACTTCTTTCCTACGGGTTATCATATGTTCCACCAAAAACATTTTCTTTTTTATCGGTTTTGAGTTTATCGGTACCCGTACTTATTATTCTTAATATGGCCTTTGCAGTCTATTGGCTCATAAAATTAAAAAAACAATTATTGCTTTCACTTTTAGTATTGGCATTGGGTTATAATTATATAGTGTCGTTTTATAAGTTTTCATCACAAACACATGTTTTAGATTTTAGCTTTTCTATGATGAGTTATAATGTTCGTCTTTTTAATTTATATAATTCGATTAAAGAGGATGATATTCCTAATAAAATTGAAAATTTTATATTGGAGAAATCTCCTTCTATTTTATGTTTTCAAGAATATGACTCAGACACCTCCTTAAAGTTTGAGTCCTATCCATATTCATACGTTACGGCAAACTCTTCCCGATATACCTCAGAACTTGCTATATTTTCTAAATTCAAACTAATCAATTCGGCTACTATCGAATTTCCAGAATCCTCCAATAATGCCATATTTTCGGACGTTATTGTCAAGTCTGATACCATTCGAGTTTACAACCTTCACCTTCAATCTTCAGGAATTGATCCTAATGTTGAGCCTTTTGATTCTAAGGAATCAAATAGGCTCATAAACCGCTTGGCAGCCACTTTTAAGGCACAGCAAGTTCAATCGGAGTTAGTTGCAAGTCATATTTCTAAATCGCCCTATAAAGTCCTGTTATGTGGAGACTTCAATAATACAATCTATTCCTATGTTTATAGGATTCTAAAAGGAGAAATGTTAGATGCATTTGAAGAATCCGGTACTGGGTTTGGTCGCACCTTTATTTTTAAATATTTTCCTTTCAGAATTGACTTTATATTATCAGACGCTAAAATTAAAGTTGTTAAGTTTTCTTCCTTTTCTAATATTCCTTATTCAGATCATTTCCCTATCATAGCAAAATTTTTAATGGAAGATTAGAATGTTAAATGCTGGGTTCTTAGGAAATTTTTCGCATTAGGCCCCTCATTAAATAGTAAATCTAGCACACTTAGATTGTGGATAAACCCGTGTTTTTCTTGAAACACTTGCATGTAAAGAGTTGTTTTCATTTGTGTTTCTTTTCGAGCGTTTACTAA
Organism: uncultured Flavobacteriaceae bacterium; assembly: GCA_905181825.1. Taxonomy (GTDB): domain Bacteria; phylum Bacteroidota; class Bacteroidia; order Flavobacteriales; family Flavobacteriaceae; genus Hel1-33-131. Next base: position 76,306 of record CAJIZJ010000012.1, on the reverse strand, counting down.
ATGTCGGTAGTCTTTTTCATTAGCTTCTTTGTTAAATTGCAAAGTTTTTGAATAATCAAAATCTAAGTTTAAACAACTGTTTATTACCTCAATACACTCTAGGTTGAAATTTAATAAGTATTTTTTTTTAGTCGTAAAAAGTGACGTGAGGTCATCTTCATAATATTCAAAAAAAGGAGACGTTTTATAGGCACTTTCTATTGATTTCCAATGTATAGATTGCCAATTAGTTGTATTATCAATCAAAATTTCACTAGTATTTTGTCTGTTGTTTTGAGAGTATTGAACAGGGATGTGTAACCCAAGTTTTCCGTTGGCTCCATATATATAGCAGCGATTTCTATAGGTTTGCTTTTGATACGAGTCCTGTACTTCAAATTCAATTTTTTCAGTTTTGGCCATTACTATATAAGAGGCAACGTTTGGAAAATATGTTGGATAAAGAAGTGTCATAAAAGTATATTAGACAGTAGTCTTTTTTCTTTTACGCCATTTTCGATAGCCATACCATCCAGCAAGCAAAACTAAAAAATGCACGAAATATGACGAGCGTTCGCCGTCTGGGTGTACCGTCGAAAATAATCGCTCCCAACGTATTTTATTAAATCCTTTGCCGTTTGTATTCCAACTCATCCAAATGAATACTGGCTTCCCTACCACATGGTTGAACGGCACGAATCCCCATCTGCGGGCATCAATTGAATTATGACGATTATCACCCATCATCCAATAATAGTTTTGTTTGAATGTATAAGAGTCGGTTAATTGACCATTTATAAAAATTTGATTCCCATTCACTGATAATTTGTTTCCTTCATATTCAGTGATAACCCTTTTATAAACAGCTATGTTTTTTAAACTAATCTTGATGGTTGTATCTTCTTTAGGAATATAAAGTGGACCGAAAAAATCGCGATTCCAGTCGTAACTAGGATCTTGTGGGAATTTTAATGAATCCCGATTTCCTTCTGCTTGTACATACCTATTTATACTTTGAACACTAGGGTGATTTTTAAATACGCTTACGGCTTCATTAGACGCAGCAGGAATAATGATTTTATTTCCTGATTGGTAAATGCCATCAGTAATATCGTATCTTGTTTTTAACTGCTCTATAATACTTCTTTCGAATGATTTACCCGGCTTTAATGTAACTTCATAGCTAAACTGTAATTTTGCACGGTAAGGAAGCGTATTTTGAACCCCGTTTATATAGACATATCCTTGTCTAACTTCTAAGGTGTCTCCAGCAATCGCTACACAACGTTTTACCAAATTTGTTTTTTTGTCAATCGGCTTGTAGTAATTTCTATCAGGAGTAAAGTCATTCATGTCTTGCAGCGTATCCGCTGGCTGATTAAAGACTACGATCTCATTTCGTTTGATAGTTTCCCATCCTGGAATTCTTAGGTAGGGTAGTTGTAGTTTATTTATCCAAGACGTTTTATTTTCTTCAATCCGGTCATTAAAGAGGTAGGATTTTTTATTTAAAATTGGAATTGTGTCGTGAACCATTGGCATGGCCACTGTAGTCATTGGAATTCTTGGACCGTAGTGCATTTTACTCACAATTAAAAAGTCGCCAACTAATAACGATTTTTCTAGTGAGGAGGAGGGGATAATATAGGGTTGTAGAGAATAAGTATGCACTATAGTCGCTGCAACAATAGCAAATAATATTGAGCTAACCCATTCTCCAGAACTTGACTTCGGCATCAAACTTCTATTTTTAATATGCTTTACATCAGTGAAGTAATTAAGGTAATAGGAGTAAAAGCCTAAAGTTAATACTGATAGAATGGTATCTAAATAATTATTTTTGCCAAAACTTCTGACTGTTTCAACCCATATAATAATTAACATTATTACATTAATTACTGGGATAAATAAAAGGGCTACCCACCAGCTAGGTCGGTTAATGATTTTCATTAAAACAATGCCATTATAAATTGGTACAAAAGCTAACCAAGTTTTTTGACCTGCTTTATTATATAATTTCCATGTTCCAAGTCCATGTACTAGCTGAATTACTAGAAAGAATATAAACCATTGAGATAAATTCATAATTAATGATATTAATTGTGTTTACAGTTAAAATTATTTTTTCCTTATTTAATATTTAATACGTCATTCATTGTATAGATTCCTGTTTTTCCAATAATCCATTCCGCAGCCACTACAGCTCCAAGCCCAAACCCATTTCTGTTATGCGCAGTGTGAGTTAGTGATATACTATCTATGTTTGAGTTGTAATTTACGGAGTGAGTTCCTGGAACATCATCTTTACGTATAGCGGTAATTTCTAAGTTATTAAACTCTTTAGATGGTGCTAATTCCCACGCTTTATAATTACTGTTTTCTAACACACCTTCTGCTAGTGTAATCGCTGTGCCGGACGGAGCATCTTGTTTTTGAGTGTGGTGAATTTCTTCGAGATCTACTTTATAGTCTGAAAGAGTCTGCATCATTTTGGCTAAATTTTTATTAAGCTCAAAGAAAATATTCACACCTAAACTAAAATTTGAAGCATATATAAATGCACCCTTTTTTTCTTCACAAAGAGTTTCTATAGTTTCTAATTCTGACAACCAGCCTGTAGTTCCTGAAATAACTGGTATATTATTTTCAAGTGCTTCCCTTATGTTGTCAACTGCAGAATCGGGAGTGCTAAAATTTATAGCTACATCCACTGATTTAATATCATAATCTCTGCTATGTTTATCAATTTTTAAAGTTACTTCATGTCCACGATTAAGAGCAATAGACTCTATCACTTTACCCATTTTCCCATAACCTAGTAGTGCTATTTTCATCTTAAAACTTAATATTTAAAGATAATCCAATTTGTGCTGAACTATCGGGAGTATCAAAATCTAAATAAGGTTTCATTGCCAAGTTAGTATCAACATTGTATTGCAACAAGTGAGCATCAACATTAGCATCAATAATGTTTAAAGCATATAATCCAATGGTAATTAACAGTGACAGTTCTTTATTTCTTCTTAAGGTTTGTTGCGCTCTAATTAGCGCTTCATTGGATAGTATGGGCGTTGAATTAACTCCATAAAACTCATCATCAGTAAAACCAGCTAATCGTCTTTTGTAGGCATTCCTGTAACGCTTATACACTTTATTATTGTCTAAATAAAAATAAGCTCCAGTTCCTATAGCAGCGTATACTATAGGGATTTTCCAGTATTTTTTATTTTTAGCTTGTCCCAGTCCAGGAATAACTGCCGAATAGAAAGCAGCTCTAGCTGGAGAGAGTGGATCTATTTTGTAAGAATTAGTCTGTACTAAGTCTTTATCTGTCTCTGATGGTGTCTGAGCAAAACTTGACAAATTAAATATAATAAACAGTAGGAAAATAGAGCGCTTATAAATCACTTTTCAATAATTTTAAAATCCGGTCATAGTCTTCTTTAGAGTGAAAGGGGATTAATATTTTTCCATTTCCATTTTTTTCCATTTTAATATTAATCTTATGGCCAAAATAGTTTGCTATTTTTGGTATTCCATTTTTCACAAATTCAGGAAGTTCATTTTGTATTGGACTTTTAACTGATGTAGGCTTGTTGTATTCCTTGACTAAATTTTCGGTTGCTCTAACAGAAAGTTTTTTGGATATAATCTCTTTATATATTTTGATTTGATCAGAAAGAGAACTAATGTTTACAATGGTCCTGCCGTGCCCCATTGATATAAATCCATCTCGCATTCCTGTTTGAATTAAAGGTTCTAACTTTAGTAATCTCAAATAATTTGCAATAGTAGAACGTTTTTTTCCAACTCGTTGACTCATTTGCTCTTGAGTCAATTTAACGTCATCCATCAATCGCTGATAACTCAATGCAATTTCAATTGGATCTAAATCTTGACGTTGAATATTTTCAACCAATGCCATTTCTAGAGCTTCTTGATCATTTGCAATTCTAATGTAAGCAGGAATGGTTTTTAAGCCTAATAGTTTACACGCCCTGAATCGACGTTCACCAGAGACTAATTGAAAATCATCATCAATTGTTTTACGGACAGTTATAGGTTGGATTACTCCAAGTTCCTGAATGGAAGTTGCTAGCTCACGAATGTTTTCTTCTTTGAACTGTGTCCGGGGTTGAAACGGATTCATCTCAATGAGCTCTAAGTCCAGCTCAATGATATTTCCAATCTGAGCACCATTGTTTGCTCTATCACTCGTAAAGTCTTCGTTTTTTGAGTCTTTTAATAAGGCAGAAAGCCCACGTCCCAACACTTGTTTTTTAATAGCTTTGGCCATTATGTTACTGTTTACTAATAATTTCTTTAGCCAAACTTAAGTAATTTGTAGCACCTTTACTATTTACATCATAATAAATTATGCTCTCACCATAGCTTGGGGCTTCACTGAGCCTTACATTTCGTTGAATGATTGTTTTGAAAACCATTTCCGAAAAATGATTTTGAACTTCTTCAACTACTTGATTTGATAGTCTTAACCTTGAGTCATACATGGTGAGTAGTAGTCCTTCAATGTCTAAATTTTCATTGTGTATTTTTTGAACACTTTTTATAGTATTTAATAATTTCCCTAGACCTTCAAGAGCAAAATACTCACATTGAATAGGTATAATCACAGAATCAGCAGCTGTAAGCGCATTTAAGGTAAGTAAACCTAGTGATGGTGCACAATCAATGAGTATGAAGTCATAGTCATCTTTTACCGGTTCTATCGCTTGTTTAAGCATATACTCCCGCTGCTCCATATTAACTAATTCAATTTCTATTGCAACTAAGTCTATATGAGCTGGTATGATATCAACATTTGTGGCAGAGGTCTTTTGTATTGCCATTTTTGCAGTACAATTATGTTCTAAAAGTTGATAAGTACCAAGTACCACACTATCAACGTCAATTCCCAGACCAGAAGATGCATTGGCTTGTGGGTCTGCGTCTATTAACAAGACTTTTTTTTCCAAAGCGCCAAGGCAAGCCGCAAGATTCACAGTTGTAGTGGTTTTTCCAACCCCTCCTTTTTGATTTGCTACAGCAACTATTTTCCCCATGAATTAAAATTATTATCAATGTAAAAATACAATTATTTACTAACAAAAAAACTCAAATTGTTCAAGAATTTAAGCAATTTTTCAACCGAATTTAAATCGTTTAGTTTCTATTTGTTTGACTCTGTTATTGTTAAAATATAAATAGAGGTATTTTTTTTTAAATAGATTCTTTTTTTTGGTTATTCTATACATCCATACATCACTATGTATGTCATTATACATTAATCCAATATAATAAACAACTTCTTTTTTGTTAAGTCCCTTGAGCTTGTCATAATTGTCATCGTTAGTTGAATAAGCTTTATAAGCATCTAGATTTCGAACTTTTAATTTGTGTGGTAAAACTAATTTTTCATTGTTAATTATTTTAGGTATTTTTTTTGAAATTAATTTAGTTTTCATACAGGATTTGTTTTTTATAATTTCACTAGATAGGTTAAGGTAATCTATTGCCCCTTGACTTTTTGTGTTATAGTAATGTACACTAGTTCCGAATCTTGGGGCTTCGCTTAAACTTATATTTCTTTTGATAATTGTATTAAATATTTGATCTCTAAAGCCAACTTCTAAATCGTCGAGTATTTTTTTGTTGTGTCGCCCTTTTTTATCACACATAGTGACTAGGATTCCTTCAATACTCAATTTTGAATTAAAACTTGTTTTTACAGATTCTATACTTGACATTAAATTATTGAGACTGTTTAATGCAAAGTATTCACATTGTATAGGAATGATTACAGCGTCTGATGCCACTAGTGAGTTAAGTGTGAGATAGCCTAATGATGGTGAGCAGTCAATAATGATGTAGTCAAATTCATTTTTAATTTCTGCCAACGCAATTCTTAAACTATTTATATTTAAATTTTTAAGATTTACGGCTATTTCTGAAAGCCCTACTGATCCAGGAATTATTTTTAGATTAGGGCTGCAGGTTTCTATGATGCAATCCCGAGTAGCTTTATCACCATTGTATAGGTTCAGGATAGAATTATTAATGTTTTTAGTAAGAATACCAAGCCCAGAGGTCGCATTTGCTTTGGGGTCAGTGTCAATTAGTAATACCTTTTGTTTCAATATCCCTAAAGCACTGGATACGTTTATTGCCGTTGTTGTTTTGCCAACGCCTCCTTTTTGGTTTACTATTGCTATTATTTTTGCGAGTGACATATGAGATCTGTGATTTCATTTGTAACTTACTTTAAAGTATAATTGGTTTAGTTTATTAAGATTTTTAATACTGTAATAGCAGTATCGCTAATTTTGGTTCCAGGTCCAAATACTGCAACTGTACCAGCATCAAATAAATAACGGTAATCTTGTTTGGGTATAACTCCTCCAACGATTACCATAATATCTTCTCTTCCGTATAATTTGAGGGCTTCAATTACTTTAGGCACCAATGTTTTATGACCTCCAGCCAAAGAAGATACTCCCAAAATATGAACATCATTTTCTACAGCTTGTTTCGCAGCTTCTTCTGCGGTTTGGAACAATGGTCCAATGTCAACATCAAACCCTAAGTCGGCATAGCCAGTTGCAACGACTTTTGCTCCTCTGTCATGACCGTCCTGGCCCATTTTCGCGATCATAATACGCGGCCTTCTTCCTTCTTTTTTTGAGAATTGATTAGCTAAGTTCTTAGCATTTTCAAAAGAAACATCATTTTTAATTTCTTTACTGTACACGCCCGAAAAAGTATTAATTTCTGCTTTATATCTTCCAAACTTCTTCTCCAACGCTTCACTAATTTCACCAAGTGTAGCTCGTAGGCTTGCTGCCTCTACCGCCAAAGCTAATAAATTTTCGCTTCCATCCGATGCAGATTTAGTTAATTTTTCTAAAACCTCTTTTATTTTTTTTAAATCACGTGTTGATTTGGTATGGTTTAAACGTTCAATTTGCTGGGATCTAACAAGATCATTATCAACCTCTAAAATATGTAAAGGGTCTTCTGTTTTTAGTTTAAATTTATTAACACCTACTATAATATCTTGGCCAGAATCGATTCGTGCTTGTTTTCTAGCAGCCGCTTCTTCAATTCTTAGTTTAGGGACTCCAGACTTAATAGCTGCTGTCATACCACCTAACGACTCAACTTCTTCTATGTGACTCCAAGCTTTTTCTGCAATTTCTTGGGTTAGTTTTTCAATGTAATAACTTCCAGCCCATGGATCGACTGTCTTGTTGATTTTCGTTTCTTTTTGTAAATATAGTTGCGTGTTTCTTGCAATCCTTGCAGAAAAATCTGTAGGTAATGCTATAGCTTCATCCAAGGCATTTGTATGTAAACTTTGCGTGCCTCCAAATATAGCAGCAGTGGCTTCAATACAAGTTCTAGCGATGTTGTTGAACGGATCTTGTTCTGTTAAGCTCCATCCACTTGTTTGACAGTGAGTTCTTAAAGCAAGTGATTTAGGGTTTTTAGGTTTAAAGTCTTTTACTATTTTAGCCCATAACATTCGTGCCGCTCTTAGTTTTGCGATTTCCATGAAATGATTCATGCCAATTCCCCAGAAAAAAGATAAACGAGGAGCAAAGGTGTCAATATCTAATCCAGCGTTTAGTCCTTTTCGTATGTATTCAAGTCCGTTTGCTAAAGTGTAAGCAAGCTCAATATCTGCTGTTGCACCTGCTTCTTGCATGTGGTAGCCGGAGATACTAATACTATTAAACTTGGGCATGTGTTTACTGGTATATTCAAAAATATCTGAAACAATTTTCATTGAATCTTCAGGAGGATATATGTAGGTGTTTCTCACCATAAACTCTTTCAAAATATCATTTTGAATTGTTCCACTTAAATCTTTTAAGTCAACTCCTTGCTCTTTAGCAGCTACAATGTAAAAGGCCATAATGGGTAAGACAGCTCCATTCATTGTCATAGAGACACTCATTTGATCCAATGGAATACCATCAAATAACAGTTTCATGTCCTCTACGGAATCTATAGCCACTCCAGCTTTCCCAACATCACCAACTACACGATCATGGTCACTATCATAGCCTCTGTGGGTTGGAAGGTCAAACGCAACCGACAATCCCTTTTGACCTGCTTTTAAATTTCTTTTGTAAAAGGCATTGCTATCCTCAGCTGTTGAAAACCCAGCATATTGACGAATAGTCCAAGGACGTTGGACATACATGGTGCTGTAGGGACCTCTTAAAAATGGAGCATTTCCGGCAGGAAAATCTAAGTGTTCTAAGTCTGCTATATCTTTTTCAGAATAAAGAGATTTAAGATTTATGGTTTCTGCAGTTTTAAATAAATCACTGGCTTTATCTTTTACTTTTAAGCCCTCTAGGACAATATGTTGAACTTTTTTTCTATTCATCCTTAAGTCGCTTTTGTTCTAATTCTTCTGCAATTCTTCTAGGTATAATAGGTTCTATTAATGTTTTTCTAACTTGTTGTTTTATGAAAGGGAATAATTCCAACTCACTCTTCATTTTATCTGAAGGATTTTGTTGAAAATGTGTTCCTAAAAGCCCCTCGTTTCCTTGATCATAGCTTTGTTGCTCTTTTAATGCATGCGCTTTGATTTTTTTTTGAATGACTCCTTCCTTAAGGAGTTTTAAATACCCACCCTGTTTTTCAATGTCTTTAAATAAGTCTAATGATTTTTGAGCGAGTCCTTGGGTTAATGTTTCAATATAATAAACCCCTTCTGTTGGATTGGAAACCACATCAAAATAACTTTCGTTTTTAAGAATTAACAACTGATTTCTGGAAATCCGATCCCCAAACTCATTGTCTTTATGGTAAATATGATCATATGGCATATTAAGAATTGTATCCGAGCTTCCTAATATAGCGCTCATACATTCAGTGGTGGTGCGTAACATATTAGTGTTGTAATCGTAAATAGTTTTGTTACGTCTGGTAGGTTGGCTTATAATATGACAGTCTATTGAAATTCCATATTCTTTTGTCAAACTCTGCCATAGTATTCTAAGAGCTTGAAGTTTAGCGATCTCAAAAAAGTAATTACTCCCAACAGAAACTTTAAAAACGATTACTTTGATTAGTTTATTATCACATAAGTTTAGATATTCATTAACGTGGGCTAGGGCATAGGCCAACTGCTGGACCATACTACTGCCTGCATTTTGAAAAAGTCCTAAGTCTACAGAAAGTACACCTTTTAGATCTTTTGCTGAAATCAGAATTTTTTTTAAGTTTTCTATATCAGTTTTTAGACTACCAATCCAGTTGCCAGATTTAGCTAGATGGCCAATGGGGTCATTTAAAATATAAATTTTAGAGTTTTTGTGAGCTAAATACTGCTGAATATTTGTAATAAAATTTTCTGAAAGAAATAAGGTTTCAAAGTAAATAGTTATACAGCTTAGGTCAATATTCTTTAAAAGAGCATCTAGAGAACTCAGCTCGATAGGGAGTATAAAATACAAACTATTAACACCATTTTCAATCAGTTCAAGAGCGTGAGTATTACTCTTCTCTACACAGCTAACATAAATAGAATGGCCAATTTTCCAGTCTGAAGAATTGTATTCAATTTTAGGAGATTTCGAATACGCCTCTGAATGATAAAATGGTTTAACATCGATTCCCTCATGAGATTTCCAGACTAAAGTATCGTTAAAGTCTTTTCCTTGAAGATCAAATTGAATCTTTTGCTTCCACTGTTTCGCAGAAGTAGATTCAAAATCTTCAAAAAGAGTTGACTTACTCATTTGTTTTGGTCTTTAAACTATCTTGATCTTCAATTATATAAATGACCTCATTGTCTTTTTTCATATTATAATGCTCACGAGCATATTTTTCAATACCATTCACAGAATTTAGTGAGTTTATTTCATTTTGATCCTTTGAAATTTCGCTTTGGTAAAACTCAATTTTTGAATTTAAATCATTTATATCTTCATTTAAATCTGCATGTATGAGCCATGAGTTGGCATCAAACAAGGTCATCCAAACAATAAATGCGATTAAGATAATAACATAGATATTTTTGAAAGGTTTTAATAACTTCAACATCTCTTTTTTATTTTTAAGCATTAGAGTTGTTCATTAATGATTGATTTTACCACATTTACAGCCACTGTGTTGAAGTGGTTGTTAGGAATTATAATATCTGCAAATGCTTTCATAGGTTCAATAAACTGATCGTGCATTGGTTTAAGTGTTGTCTGATAGCGTTCTAATACCTCATCTAAATCTCTACCTCTTTCAGCGATGTCTCGCTTGAGTCGTCTCATTAATCGTTCATCACTATCTGCATGAACAAAAATCTTAATATCAAATAAAGACCTTAGCTGCGTATTCGATAAAATTAAAATACCTTCAACTATAACTACTTTTTTTGGCTCAGTTAGCGTAGTTTCTCCTGTTCGGTTATGAGTTTTAAATGAATATACTGGTTGATTAACATTTTCTCCTTGTTTAAGACTCTGCAGGTGAGATTCAAGGAGTTCAAAGTCAATTGATTTTGGATGGTCAAAGTTAATTTCACAACGTTCTTCAAAACTCAAATGCGAAGTATCCTGATAGTATGAATCTTGAGATATTACTTGAACTTCTCCTTCTAGAAATTCAGATAAAATCTGATTTACTACTGTAGTTTTTCCACTTCCTGTTCCACCACCAATACCTATAATTAGCATACCTATTTCTTTTCAGTTTTAACAAAGTTAAGATTATTTTCTTGTTTTTGGATTATTCATCTCTTTTATTAATCACTATGTTTTAGTCTACAAATTTTAAATAAACTGTTAATAACTTAAGGTTTGTTTTTTAGTTAAAACGTCTATTTTTGTAACCTAAATTCAAATTTATGTCTGATACTATAGAATCTGTAAAATGTATGATAATTGGCTCAGGCCCTGCTGGTTATACAGCTGCCATTTATGCAGCTCGTGCAAATATGTTTCCTGTGTTATACCAAGGAACTCAACCAGGTGGCCAACTAACAACAACAAATGATGTTGAGAACTTTCCTGGATATCCAGATGGAATTACTGGACCAGCTATGATGTTGGAGCTTCAAGCTCAGGCTGAAAGATTTGGTACTGACGTGCGTGACGGATGGGTGACGAAGGTTGATTTTTCAGGTTCTGTTCATAAAGTTTGGATTAATGGCACTAAAGAAATTCATTGTGAAACAGTTATTATTTCTACTGGAGCTTCTGCTAAATATTTAGGGTTAGAGTCCGAGCAAAAATATTTAAAGCTTGGTGGAGGTGTTTCTGCCTGCGCTGTTTGTGACGGATTCTTTTACAGAAATCAAGAAGTTGTTATTGTTGGGGCAGGAGATTCAGCATGTGAAGAAGCACACTATTTATCTAAGCTTTGTACTAAAGTAACAATGCTTGTAAGACGTAATGAATTTAGAGCCTCTAAAATCATGGCCAACCGTGTTAAAAACACAGATAACATAGAGATTCTCTTTAATACTGAAACAGATGAAGTACTGGGAGATGGACAAGTAGTTACTGGAGTTCGTGCAAAAAACAATAAAACTAATCATTTAATAGAGATTCCTGCTACAGGATTTTTTGTTGCTATAGGTCACAAGCCCAATACTGATATTTTTAATGAATTTTTAACTTTAGATGAAACAGGTTATATAATTAATAAACCTGGGTCTTCCAAGACAAATGTTGATGGCGTATTTGTAAGTGGTGATGCCGCTGACCATGAATACAGACAAGCAATTACTGCTGCAGGAACAGGTTGTATGGCTGCATTAGACGCAGAACGTTACTTGGCTTCTATTGAAGGTTAATTAGCGTAATTCAGCACCTAATTCTGACTCAAAACGCTTTTGGATTTTAGACATTATTTTGTCAATTTGAGAATCTGTTAGCGTTTTTTTGTTGTCTTGTAGTGTGAAACTTATGGCATAGCTTTTTTTACCCTCAGCTAATTTATCTCCTGTGTAGACATCAAATAAATTAACATCTTTTAAATAGTTGTTTTCTGATTGTTTTGCTAGTTTGTAAAGATTATCAAAAGTTACATCTTCGTTTATTAACAGAGAAAAATCACGTTTAACTTCAGGGTATTTTGAAATCTCTTTAAACTTAATTGTATTTTGGTTAATCACTTTTATTAAATTATCCCAATTAAAGTTAGCACAGAATACACTTTGAGAGATTCCAAATGCAGATAAAGTTTTTGTCTTTAAGCTTCCAAATTCTACGACGGAATGCTTGCCAACCAACCATTGTTGTCCTTCATTAAAAATATCATTTGATAATGGTGAGCTTTTAAGTTTCTTTATGCCTAAGCGATCGAAAATAGCAGTAATTAGTCCTTTTAGATAAAAATAACTAACCTCTGTTTCTTCACTGTTCCATCGCTTTTCCGATTTATTACCGGTTATAAGGACTGATAGTTGATTGAATTCGTCGTTACGTCCATCTACATTGTGGTAAGTTTTACCAAACTCAAATAGTTTTAAGTCACTTTGCTGGCGGTTAATGTTAAACGCTAAAGTTTCTAGTCCAGAAAAAATTAGAGATTGGCGCATTACAGACAAGTCGGTACTTAATGGGTTCAATATTTTCACATTATTAGCAGCGTCTAGTTGCGTACTGATAGAATCATACTTGTCTGTAGTTAAGGAGTTTGTCATGATTTCAAAAAACCCTTGTCCAACTAATTGATTGGCAACAATAGTTTCAATTTTATGATTTTCAAATTTAGAAGTGTTTGAAATGGATGCATTTAATTTATTTGTAATACCAATATTATTGTATCCATAGACTCTTAATATCTCTTCAATTACATCTACTTCTCGTTGTACATCATTTCTGTAAGCTGGTATTGTAAGTCCAAGACCCGTTTCTGTGATGTTATTAACTTTTATTTCTAAAGCGCTAAGAATGCTTTTAATTGTTTCTTTTGGGATTTCCTGACCAATTAACTTATTTGTCTTGTCAAAACTCAAAAACACTTGAGAATCATTAATTTTTTTAGGATATTCATCAATTAAATCACTAGATATTTTTCCACCCGCAATTTCAGTGATTAACAAAGCTGCTCTTTTGAGTGCGTATTTGGTAATATTTGGATCTATACCTCGTTCAAATCTAAATGAAGCATCAGTGTTTAGAGCATGTCGTTTTGCAGTTTTTCTAATACTCACAGGATTAAAATAAGCACTTTCTAAAAATATCGAGGATGTATTTTCAGAAATACCTGAGTTTTCACCTCCAAATACTCCAGCGATACACAAAGGTTTATCAGCATCACAAATCATTAAATCCTCTTCATGTAAGATGCGTTCAACACCATCTAATGTCACGAACTTTGTTCCTGTCTTTACGGTTTGAACATTAATTTTCTTACCAGAAATTTTTTCTGCATCAAATGCATGCAAAGGCTGTCCTAAATCATGTAACACATAATTAGTTGCATCTACAATATTATTTATTGGGCTTAGTCCAATAGATTTTAGTCGGTTTTGTAGCCATATAGGAGATTCTTTAACAACAATATTTGAAATTGTTAAACCACAATATCGAGGTGCCTTTATTTTGTTATCAATATTAATATCAATTTTAAGTCCTCTGTTGTCGATATGAAACCCAGAAACAGAAGGGCTAATTAACTTTGTGTTTATTCCATGTTGTGACATGCCAGCCATTAGATCACGAGCAGTTCCATAGTGACTCATGGCGTCTGCCCGATTAGGGGTAAGCCCAATTTCAAAAACCAAGTCTTCTTCAACATTGTAATGGTCAGCTAGGAAAGCTCCAATTTCTAAAGAGGAATCTAAAATCATAATTCCGTCATGTGATTTCCCTAACCCTAATTCATCTTCAGCACATAACATTCCGTGACTTTCTTCGCCTCTTATTTTACCTTTTTTTATAGTCCATGCTTCACCTTCAGCAGTGTATAAAGTTGTTCCAACAGTGGCAACAGCTACTTTCTGACCTTTATCCACATTTAGTGCCCCACAAACAATATTTAATGGCAACTTATCTCCAATATCAATCGTTGTAATTTTTAATCGATCAGCATTTGGGTGTTGTTCACATGTTAGTACATGTCCTACTTTAATTCCTTTTAGACCTCCTTTAATCGATTGAAAGGTCTCTAGCCCTTCAACCTCTAGTCCTAGATCTGTCAGTAGTTCTGAGGTTTTCTCAGCACTCCAATCAATTTTTATAAATTGTTTTAACCAGTTATATGATATCTTCATTGTAGGGTGTTATAGCTTTTGAGCAAATATAAAATAAAGCTATTAGCTATCAAATAAAAAGCCCAACCAAAACGGTGGGCTTTTATAATTTATCTATTATTTGTGTATTTTATTGACCAGAGAGAGCTTTCATTTCACTTTCTATCATTTCATAAAACTGATCAATTTTAGGAAGTACAACAACACGTGTCCTTCTATTTTTAGCTCTGTTTTCAGCAGTGTCGTTATCTGTTAGAGGAACATAGCTACTACGTCCAGCAGCAATTAATTGCGCAGGATTTACTCCCATAGTTTGCAGTTCTCTAATTATAGAAGTAGATCGTTTAACACTTAAATCCCAATTATCAACTAAGATTCCATTTGAGTAAGATTGGCTGTCTGTATGTCCTTCAATCATAGCTTCAAAATTTGGCTTATCAGAAATTACCTTAGCCACTTTTTCAAGGACAGATTTTGCTTTTTCGGTAACGATGAAACTACCGCTTTTAAATAGTAATTTATCTGCAATAGATATGAATACAACTCCTTTTTCAACATTAATTTCAATGTCTGGATCATCAATACCTACAGATTTCTTTAAACTAGATACAATAGCTAAAGTAACACTGTCTTTTTTGGTGATTGCATCTTGTAACCGGTTAATTTTTAAATCTCTTTCTTGAAGACTTTCAAGAGTTTTTTCTAAGTTATCAGCTCCTTTTGAAGTTAAAAGTGTTATTTCTTTAGTACTACTAATAAGCGCATCATTAGTTTTCCTTAAATCAATTACTTGATCTTTCAAAGCATCTAGACTTGCGTCTGCTACTGCTTTATCTGATAAACAACTATTTAATTTTACAGTTGATGTATTTAATAAATCTTGAGTGTTTTTCAACTTCTCTTGCGCAGCTACTAACTCTTTGTTTGGTCCACATGAAACCAACATTAGTAATGCTGTAATTCCGAATGCATAAATTTTATTCATTTTTTTCTGATTTTAAATGATAACGTAAAATTATAAAATTATTGTTTGTAATACAGTTTTTTGTATAACTATTTATCTAATTACTTAAAGTCTTTCATTTGTCTTACAAAATAAGACCATACAATAGAAGGCAATCGCTCCCCTTGTTTGTTTATTTCTTGTTCTTTTCTGAACTTAAGGAGTCTAGGAAGTTCTAGGTAAAAGCTTCCATGTGCTTTTAAGATGGCTGTTAAATGGCTAAACCTCCCTTGTGATAAAAATCGTAATCCAGCAAAGCCATCTAATACTAGACGTAAAAATATAACAATAAACAATTGGTGGTGTGTGTTTTTAACCAGTGTGTACAAGCTATTTCGAAAGTTAAAATAGGTTTTTTTTGGATTTATAGCATTCAAACTAGCGCCTCCAATGTGATATACTGTTGATGCACCAGTATATTCTATTTTATATCCTTTGTTTTTGGCACGCCAACACAAATCAATTTCTTCCATATGCGCAAAGTACTCACCATCAAATCCTTTTAGGGAGTGAAAGCTTTCAGTTCTTATAAATAGGCATGCTCCAGAAGCCCAAAAGATTTCTATTCTGTCATCATACTGTCCTAAATCTTCTTCAATGTAGTCGAAAATCCGTCCTCTGCAGTAGGGGTATCCAAGTTGATCGATAAAGCCGCCGCCAGCTCCGGCATATTCAAACTTGTTTTTTTGGTTGTAGTCTAATATTTTAGGCTGTATTATGTGAGTGTTTGGATCGGATTTAAATATTTTTAAAATGGGAGATAACCAATTTTTGGTTACTTCAATATCAGAGTTTAACAAACAATAAACATCCGCATTTATTTGCTTTAGGCTTTCGTTATACCCTCCAGCATAGCCCAGGTTTTGACTGAGTTTGATGCAATTAATTGTTGGGTGTTCTGATTCTAAAAACAGTATTGAATTATCAGTAGAGGCATTGTCAACAACGTATATGTCATGACCTGAAGAGTGTTCAATAACTGAAGGTAAAAATTTCTCTAAAAGAGTTTTCCCATTCCAGTTAAGTATGACAATAGCTAATTTCAAATCTCGGTGTTGTTATAAATTGGAAGGTCTTCAAGAAAATTATAGATTCCCAAATCATGATCCATTGTACAAAAATAATGATTTAATCCGTTGGTTACCATCAAAAAAGAGGCTTTTAAAGCTAAATTATATCTTGCAATTTGATCAAATACTGATTGAGATATTTTAATTTTGGGGGCCTTGCACTCAATTATAAGATGAATACTTCCGTTGGAGTTATAAACGACTATGTCATAACGTTTGTTAAGTCCATTGATTCGGACTACTTTCTCAACATTAATTAAACTGATGGGGTATTTTTTTTCTTTGATTAGAAAATTAACACAATGTTGTCGTACCCATTCTTCCGGTTGAAGAACCACAAATTTTTTACGTATTACATCAAAAATATGAGTATTATTTTCGCTATTTTTGAGCCTGAACGTGTATGTCGGAAAATTTAAATCTTGCACACTACAAATTTGGTAATTTTTTTTGAATGAATACTATTAACCAGCTTATATCTAACATTAAAAGTGGTAATATTTCACCTATTTATTTTTTAATGGGTGAGGAGTCCTATTATATAGATTTGATTTCTGATTATATAGAATCTAATGTGTTACAAGAAGAAGAAAAAGGGTTTAACCAGGTTGTATTGTATGGAAAAGAAGTGTCAGTACAAGATATTATATCTAACGCTAAGCGTTATCCTATGATGGCTGAGCGGCAAGTTGTAATAATTAAAGAGGCGCAAAATCTTATTAAGACAATCGAGCAAATGGTTGATTATGTCAAGAATCCTCAACCATCTACCGTTTTAGTTTTCAATTATAAATACAAAACATTAGATAAACGAAAAGCACTTTACAAATCATTGTCTAAATCCGCTGTAGTTTTCGACAGTAAAAAAATATATGAAGACAAGGTTCCGGCGTGGATTCAGAATTATTTACAATCTAAACAAATTACTATTACACCGAAAGCCGCATTGATGTTGTCAGAGTTTCTAGGAAATGATTTAAGTAAAATAGCCAATGAACTAAATAAATTAGAGATTGTTGTGGGAGCTGATAAACAGGTTACACCTGAAATTATTGAAGAAAATATAGGTATTTCTAAGGACTTTAATAATTTTGAACTTCAAAAAGCGATTGGTAATTTAGATCATAAGAAGGCTTATCAAATTGTCAATTATTTTGCTCAAAACCAAAAACAACATCCTTTTGTTCTCACCATTTCCATTTTGTATATGTATTTTACAAAATTAATGACGTTACATACAGTTAGAGATAAAAACCCTACATCAGTTTCTAAGGCACTAGGAGTTAATCCTTATTTTGTTAATGATTATATAGCCGTTTCCAAAAACTTTCCAATGAAGCGTATCAGCGGAGTTTTAGAAACTTTACGTATTTACGATGCCAAGAGTAAAGGGGTGGGCGCTAACTTAAGTCCAAAAGACTTATACAACGAGCTGATCTATAATATTCTTAAGTAAGTTTTTGTTTATTTAAAACAACCCATTCATTAATTGTATCTATGGCCTTTGATAATAAATCGTTTAACACGTATTTATCTAGCTCAATAGGAACGTTATTTATAATGATCCGATTGTGACAAGCCCATAGGGTTGTGTTAGAAGCATTTTCAACTTGTTTACATAAAAGTGGCCAATAGTTTAAAAGGAGTTCTTTCCAGTTTCTATTTGGGTTTTTTGAAAGTTTAAAAGGAACCTGATACAAGACTCTAGGAGAGCTTTTAACGATTGAAATTTCAGAGATTATCATCTCGTTAATTTTTACTAAATTTCGCCCATGGACTAACATGTAGCGGGTTTTTGCAGGTGTGTTCATAATTACAGCAATTTGGGATTGCACTATAAATATATGATTTTTTTTTAAATTTAAGATGTAATTGATTTTTTTGCAAAAATAACAGCTCCAATAATACCAGCATTGTTTTTTAATTCAGCTGCTTTGATTGGGGTGTTTATTGTAATAAATGATTCAAATTTATCCATTTTTTTACTAACGCCACCTCCAATTATTATAAGATCTGGATTGAATGTGGATTCAACATGTTGTAAGAAAAAATTAACCCGTTTGCCCCATGATTTAAAGCTCCATTCTTCTCTCTTCCTGGCGGAGTCTGCAGCAAAATGTTCCATAATGTCTCCTTTACGCCCATACATTCTTCCAAGCTCAAAGTTAGAGATTAATTCTCCATTAAAAAACACTCCTGAACCAATCCCAGTTCCTAAGGTGATGGTTATAACGAGTCCCTTGATGTTTTTCCCAACCCCAAACTCCATCACCCCCATAGCAGCGGCATCAGCATCATTAACAACATAATAATCGTTTCCAGTAATTGATTTAAAAAGAGTGTCTACCTGAATAAACTGCCATAAAGGGTCTAAATTGCCAAAGTGCATGGCTTTTCCGTTCTTAATAATTGTTGGAAATGATATTCCCACTGGACCCTTCCATTGAAATTCTTTTATGAATGATTTCAAAGTCTGAGACACATTGTTAGGAGTTGCTGGCTGTGGGGTGGGGATACGGAAACGGTCACTAATTATCTCACCTGTAAGGCTATCAACAATAGCTCCTTTTATTCCAGTTCCTCCAATATCTATTCCTAAAATTTCCATTTATATGATTTTAATATTATTCATTGAGATCGTTAAGTCGTTCACGGAAATCGTACTGTAGGTCTTCATGTAATTTAATGATTTTCTTCTCGATGCTCTCAATTTGCTTTAAGTAAATATTTGTGAGTGTCACATTGTTGCTTATCGAAGGTTTGAGATTTTTGAGTTTATGACAATAATAAAGAAGTAATTCAATTTCTGTTTCTTTACTATTTGAATAGCGCGCATATTTTTTAAGTAAACGCAATATTTTACGAACACTTTTTTTGATGTAAAAATAGCTTTTAGTATTAATCTCTTCAAATAATTGATCGACTTGTTCTTTTATACCTTCAATGTAATAGGCTTCATCTTCAGATTCAAATAACAAATAGGTGAGTAACTCTTTATTTTCAATTTTAAATCGAGCTAAGCGTAAACACAATTGCCTTAAATGTTCTTCATTTAAAGTTTCTAATTCTTTTTTGAGTTGTATAACGGTAGCCGCTTTCATATAGCATGTAATAATACAATTTTTAAAGAAACAACGCAAATAAGAACAGTAGCAGCGTTTATGGTTTAAATGCTTAAACATATTATATTGAACTATATTGAACTATATTCTTAATTAAAATTCATTAATTCGATTTAACTTTAATTGTTTTAATACGTTCAATAATTGTATTTTTACACCCTTATTATGGACTCAATTACTCAAATAGTGTTAGGGGCAGCTTGCGGAGAAGCTATCCTTGGAAAAAAAATTGGTAACCGTGCATTGCTTTTTGGAGCCATTGGCGGTACTATCCCGGATTTAGATGTATTTATTGGTAAATTATTATTCAATAACGAAATAGATTCGATGGCATTCCACCGTGGGTTTATGCATTCTTTTCTATTTGCTATCCTAGGGTCTATAGCCTTTGGCGCACTGGTGTTTTGGTTGTATAATAGAGGCAAGCGTTATGGAATGACAACTCAAAAAGAGTGGATGTGGTTGTTTTTCGCTTCCATTTTTACCCATCCAATTTTAGATTCTTTTACTGCTTATGGGACTCAGTTGTTTGCTCCATTTTCAAATTATAGAGTTGCATTTAATAATATTTCTGTTGCTGACCCTTTGTATACGTTTCCTTTTTTAGTGCTATTAATTGTTGTTATGTTTTTAAAGCGACACTCATCTAAACGTCGTTTATTTCTACAGCTAGGTTTAGGAGTTAGCTCTCTATATATGATGTTAACAATAGTCAACAAATATCATGTAAATGGTGTTTACAAAAGAGCCTTAGCTGAAGAGCAAATTGATTATTTACGGTTTCAAACACAGCCAACAATTCTAAACAACTTTCTATGGTATGGAATTGCAGAAACTGCGGATTACTATTTTGTAGGTTTTTATTCGATTTTAGATGCTTCACCAACAGTTAGTAAGTGGCATAAACTCTCCAAAAACCATGATTTAATAGGCTATATGCCTAAGGATTTAGAAACCCTTTCTTGGTTTAGTGGTGGCTATTATAGCTTAAGTGAAACATCTGATCCTAATACATTTTTATACAAGGATTTAAGATATCCAATGATGGATGAAAATGATCCAAATTCCACGATTTTCAAGTTCACTATAACCAAAAAAGAGGACCGTTGGGAAGCGGCCCCTTTTAGTGCCCCTGATGTAAATCGGGGGTCTTTAGATTCTTTCTGGACTCGACTTAAAGGGATTTAAGAAATCACACCAATTTTTTTCATACACGCTTTCATTTGTTGGTATGTACGTTCAATATCGTTGTCCAATCCAATTGAAAATCGAATTAGTCCATCGTTAAGGCCCATTTCCTTTTGTTCATCTTCAGGGATTTCTGAAGAGGTAGAGCTTCCAGGCGCACTAAATAGTGTTTTATAAAATCCTAAACTTACTGCCAGATAACCTAAGTTTTCTTTTTGCATCAATTCCATCAAAGCATTGGCTTTTTCTAGACTCCCCGCGTCAATAGTCATCATACCACCATATCCATACTCAGAGTTCATCATGCTTTTAAAAATGGTATGAGAGGGATGAGACTTCAACCCAGGATATACTGTTTTTAAACCATCGTTTTCAAACTTCTTAGCTAAGTATAGAGCATTGTAACTATGTTGTTTAATTCGAATATGAAGAGTTCTAAGGTTTTTTAATATAGATGCTGCTCGTAGACTGTCCATAGTAGCGCCAAATAACATAGCTGCCCCGTCATTTACACTCTTTAAGCTGTCTATCATTTCTTGAGTCCCACAAACGACTCCTCCAACAGTATCACTAGATCCATTAATAAATTTAGTCAAACTATGAATCACTATATCTGCCCCAAGTTCTTTTGGAGATATTGACAAGGGTGAAAAAGTATTATCCACCACTAATTTCAAATTGTATTTTTTTGCAAGCATAGCCAAGCCATCAATATCTGCTACTTCAAGCAATGGATTGCTAACAGATTCACAGTAGAGGACTTTTGTTTTAGAATTAATGGCAGACTCAACAACCTTTAGGTCTGTAATATCAACAAAACTTGTATTTATATTAAGTTTAGGAGCAAAGTTTTTTAGAAAGGCGTAGGTACCCCCATATATCGTACGGCTTGAAACAACGTGGTCGTCAGCAGCACACAATTGCATGAGAACTGAAGTAATTGAGCCCATTCCAGAAGCTGAGACATTAGCTGTTTCGGTTCCTTCCATGGCCGCAAGAGCTTCTCCTAAATACATACTGGATGGTGTGGTGTGTCTAGCATATAAGTAACAACCATCAGCATTACCCTCAAAAGTATCAAACATTGTTTTTGCAGAAAGAAAAGTAAAGGTTGAAGCATCTGATATTGATGGATTAACTCCTCCAAATTCTCCAAAGTATTGTAAGTCTTGTATCTTGTTTGCCGGTTTAATAGCCATAATGGTAAGTTTTATAATTCAGCCAAAAATCATTAATTTTAGAATTATAAACAACAACTATGTTGGTTTTTAATAAATAAAACTAAATAATAATTGATATGTAGATAATTAATTTATATTTTTACTATATATAATAATAATCAGAAATTTTTTCAAAATGAAACTTGATGCCATTGATACTAAGCTATTAAATCTTTTACAAGAAGATTCAAAACAAACTAATAAAGAATTATCATCTAAACTAGATATGTCTGTAACGGCTGTATATGAACGTATAAAAAAACTTGAAAAAGCAGGTGTTATAGACAAATATGTTGCCTTAGTTAATAAGCAGCGTATTGGGAGAGATTTTGTGGCTTTTTGTCATATCAAACTTGTAAAACATTCTCAAGAACTTGTAAGTCAATTTGAAAAAGAAGTGGTTACAATTGATGAAGTGTTAGAAGCCTATCACCTTAGCGGAGATTACGATTATTTACTTAAGGTCCATGTTGAAGATATGGAGTCGTTTCGAAAATTCATGGTCTCTAAACTCACAAATATTGACCATATAGGCAGCACGCACAGTATGTTTGTAATTTCTGAAGTTAAACATACCACTGCAGTCAATATTTAGATACAAAATTATTCTTCCATTGAATTTATGTTTGTATTTTTGTTACTCAATCAAAAAATAAATTAATATGAAATCATATGATGTTGCTATCATAGGATCTGGTCCAGGTGGTTATGTAGCTGCCATAAGATGTGCACAGTTAGGAATGAAAACAGCTATTATAGAAAAGTATTCAACACTTGGTGGTACTTGTTTAAATGTTGGATGCATTCCTAGTAAAGCGCTACTTGATTCTTCACATCATTACGAAGATGCTGTAAAGCATTTTGAGACCCATGGAATTGAAATACCTGGAGAAATAAAAGTCAATCTTGAAAAAATGATTGGTCGTAAACAAGCTGTAGTCGACCAAACTACAGGAGGTATTGACTTCCTAATGAGTAAAAATAAAATTGATGTTTATCACGGGATAGGTGCTTTTAAAGACGCTACTCACATAACAATTACTGGAGATAAAAAAGATGTAATTGAAGCTAAGCACACTATTATAGCGACTGGAAGTAAGCCAACAACATTGCCTTTTGCAGCGATTGATAAAGAACGTATTATCTCCTCTACAGAAGCTTTGAAGCTAAAGGAAATTCCTAAGCATTTAATGATCATTGGTGGTGGTGTGATAGGTTTGGAATTAGGTCAAGTTTATAAGCGTCTTGGTTCTGATGTTACGGTAATAGAATACATGGATAGAATTATACCGACAATGGATTCTGGTCTATCAAAAGAATTAAATAAAGTATTTAGAAAACAGAAATTTAATATTAATGTTTCTCATAAGGTAACTTCTGTTGTACGTAACGGAGATGAAGTAACGGTTACTGCAGAAAATAAAAAAGGAGAATTAGTTAAATTTAATGGAGACTATTGTTTGGTTTCAGTAGGTCGAAGTCCTTTCACAGCTGGGCTAAACGCCGAGTCCGCAGGAGTCAATTTATCTGATCGTGGACAGGTTGAAGTGAATGGGAAACTTCAAACTTCTGCTTCTAATATTTATGCGATTGGAGATGTTGTTAAAGGGGCCATGTTAGCCCACAAAGCGGAAGAAGAAGGCGTTTTTGTTGCTGAAACTATTGCTGGTCAAAAACCCCATATTGATTATAATTTAATTCCAGGTGTTGTTTACACTTGGCCTGAAGTTGCTTCTGTAGGAAAAACAGAAGAACAACTTAAAGAACTAGGGGTTGAATATAAGGTAGGTCAATTTCCTATGCGTGCATTGGGACGAAGTCGTGCTAGTATGGATTTAGACGGATTTGTTAAAATTTTAGCTGATAAGTCTACAGATGAAGTTTTGGGTGTTCATATGATTGGGGCTCGATGTGCGGATTTAATTTCTGAAGCTGTAGTGGCTATGGAGTTTAGGGCATCAGCAGAAGATATTTCAAGAATGTCACACGCACATCCCACATTTTCTGAAGCTATTAAAGAAGCCGCTTTAGCAGCAACTGAAGACCGTGCTTTGCACATATAAAATTTAATTATATACTATAAAAAAACCTCCTTACAGAGGTTTTTTTTTGTTTTTAATATTTTTTACTTTTATAATATAATAATTAGTTTATTTTTTAATACATTTAACTAATTGATTAATAGTGTTTTGTGTACTTATTTTATGTAAATATTAAACAAAAATTATAATAATAGATTTGAGACATTTTGAAATGCCCCAATGATAATAGCCAAGTCTAGCTTTGAAAAACCTACCTAAAAAAATAAACACCCTGTCGGATGAAGCGATCATAGGTTCTTATGTAGCCACTTTAGACGCTTCACTATTTACGATTATTTATGATAGGTACAACGCTTTTATTTATAATAAATGTCTGAGCTTTTCTAAAAATAATATAGAAGCACAAGATTTATGTCAAGATATCTTTCTTAAATTATTACTAAAGATTTCATCTTTTAACGGAAATTCAAAATTTTCTACTTGGCTGTATGCTTTGACTTTTAATCATTGTGTTAATCATCACAAACGAAATAAGTATAATAATTTTAAATCAAATTTGGATAGTATTGATCAACTTATAGATAAAGACTCTTTCTTTAGTAAAGAGGAGGAAGTTATTTTGTCTAACAAGTTAGAAAAACTCAAAGTAGCTATGAATCAAATATCTAGAATAGAACAGGATCTACTAATTAATAAATATCTTAATTTTAAAAGTATTAAAGAACTAGGAGTGATTTACAACCTTAGGGATAGTGCTGTGAAAATGAGGATAAAACGAGCAAAGGATAAGCTTGTGTCGGCTTATAAAAGTAATTGTACAGGGACAAGCTAATATAATTTATTTCTTGTTACGTCTATTATAGTTTTTGTCTCCTCTAGTTTGAGGTTTTTTATATTTTTTAGCAATGATACGCTGGTAAGAGCCTCCTAAGTTTTCTTTTTGATTTTTCTCACTCTTTTCATGAAATGCAGGACCTGGAGCATCTTCATCTCTTCTTTTATGAGGATTATAATGTTCTTTTAATTGCGGTCGCTCATCTTCGATGAGCTCTTTGGAAATTTCTACCTCCTCAGGAATCTCTAAAGTATCAATTTTCATTTTCATTAACGCCTCAATAGCGTCTTTAGAATCTTTTTCATCTGCTTTTGTTAGAAGTAAGCTTGTTCCTTTTCTTTTTGCTCTCCCAGTACGGCCAATCCTGTGCATGTAATTTTCAGGATATTCGGGAGTATCAAAATTGATCACGTGTGAGACGTCGTCAATATCTAGTCCTCTTGCCATTACATCAGTTGAGACCAAGATTCTATTGAAACCATTTCTAAACTGTTCTATGCTTCTCAGTCGATAATTTTGTGTCTTATTTGAATGGATAACACAACACTCTTCGATAAAAATTTCTTCTAAAGACTCAAATAATCTATCTGCCATTCGTTTATTCGATACAAATATAAGCACGCGAGAGTATATTTCACGATCGCTCATTATGGCCCTAATTAAATTTACTTTAGTGTAATAATTTGGAACTTCATAACAAAATTGCATTATGTTTTCGAGAGGGGTTCCGGAAAGAGCCACAGAAATTCGTTCTGGGTTTGTGAAAAAGTCTGTTATTAATGCGTCTACATCTAAAGTCATAGTTGCCGAAAACATGATGTTTTGGCGACGTGAAGGAAGAAGATCAAAAATATTTATTAATTGATGTCTAAATCCTAAATCAAGCATTACATCAACTTCATCAATAACTAGTTTTTGAATGTTTTTAAGTTGAAGAACACGACTCAAAGCTAAATCATACAGTCGTCCAGGGGTTGCTACAAGGATATCAATACCTTCAGAAATCTGTTGTTTCTGGGTGTTAATATTTGTACCCCCATAAACGCCTAATACTCTGTTATTAGTATAAACATTTAGTGCTTCCAATGAATCCACCACTTGAACAACAAGTTCTCTAGTGGGAACCAATATTAAAATTCGTGGGTTTTCTTGGTTTGTATATGTTAAATTTCTAAGAATGGGTAAGGAGTAAGCTAATGTTTTTCCTGTTCCTGTTTGTGCAATCCCAACCACATCTTTTCCAGCACAAAGCACATTAAAGGCTGCTTCCTGTATAGGAGTGGGTTCGGTAAATCCTAAATCTTCAAGCGCATTGCTTAAAGGAGTTGTCAATTTAAAGTCTTCGAAAGATAACATGCATAATAATTTGGCACAAAGGTAAGGTATTCTTATAAAGTGACGATTTATTATTTAGAACTGATTAACTTTGTTTTTTAAAGAATATTTAGTGCGTCAACAAAAAGAAATCAAACTTAAATCTGTTACAGGGTTTAAAAATCAGTTATTGTCTTGGTCTCAACAGTTTGAAGAAATTGTATGGCTAGACTCTAACCAATGTATTCAATCTCATGCATCATATGACGCAGTATTGGCTGTTGATGCTTTTACAGGAATTCAAACAGACTTAAACAATGGGTTTGATAAACTAAAAGAATATCAAGCAGCAACAAAAGATTGGATTTTTGGATACCTTTCGTATGACTTAAAAAATGATATTGAGCCACTTAGTTCTCAGAATTTTGATGGTCTTGGCTTTCCGGATCTTTGTTTTTTTCAACCTAAGAAACTCTTTTTTTTTAAGGAAAGTACGGTAACAATTATGTATTTAAATTGTGTTTCTGATGAGATTTCACCCGATTTAATTGCTATAGAGTCATTCTCTGGTAGTACTCAAACGTCATCAACTAATGATATTAAAATTGAATCTCGAATTTCTAAAGCCTCTTACCTTGAAAAGGTAAAAGACATGTTATCTCACATACAAAGAGGTGATATTTATGAGGCTAACTTTTGTCAGGAATTTTATGCGACTTCAAAACTGGACCCTTTACATACTTATTTTAAGCTTAATTCAATTGCATTAACTCCTTTTGCTACTTTCTTTAAAAATGGAAATCATTTTTTATTATCGTCTTCTCCAGAGCGGTATTTAAAAAAAGAAGGGAGTACAATTACATCTCAACCCATTAAAGGTACAGCCAGGCGTTCTGAAAATACAATTGAAGATGATGACCTAAAATCGGTTTTAAAAAGCGATCAGAAAGAGCGAAGTGAAAATATTATGATTGTAGATTTGGTTCGTAATGACCTATCTAAAATTGCTAAGAAAGGATCTGTTAATGTCACAGAACTATGTGAAGTTCATAGTTTTAGACAAGTCCACCATATGATATCAACAGTAGAAGCTGAAGCGTTATCAACTTTGAATCCTGTAGACATTATTGCTGCAACTTTTCCAATGGGAAGTATGACTGGTGCACCTAAAATATCAGCTATGAAAATTATTGAAGCACTTGAAGAGTCTAAAAGAGGGGTCTATTCGGGGGCTGTTGGCTACTTCTCACCTGAGGGTGATTTTGATTTTAACGTTGTCATTAGGAGTATTTTATATAATGCGTATAATTCATATGTTTCATTTTCTGTTGGTAGCGCTATCACATCTAAAAGTATACCTGAAAAAGAGTATGAAGAATGTCTTGTGAAAGCTAAAGCGATGCGTAGTGTTTTGGAAAATTAATTTGTAATTTTGTTATATGCTTAAATTGTTTCAATCCCTTTTACAAACAAAATTCTCTTTTTTAAAAGAAGCCCCTGTTTTAGTGGCTGTTTCTGGCGGATTGGATAGCATGGTGTTGGTTGACTTATGTAATCAGTCAGGCTTAAATAGTTCTTTAGCGCATTGTAACTTTAAGTTAAGGGGGGATGAAAGTGATGCCGATGCTAACTTCATTAAATCGTATGCTAAAGCTCAAAACATAAAGGCTTTTACAACTTCATTTGAAACAAAGGCTTATGCTGAATCAACTAGACAGTCAATCCAAATGGCAGCACGTCAACTCAGATATGAGTGGTTTCGGTCTTTACAAAATGAGCATGGATTTGAGTATGTATTAACAGCTCACCATTCAGATGATAATTTAG
Source organism: uncultured Flavobacteriaceae bacterium (assembly GCA_905181825.1). GTDB lineage: Bacteria > Bacteroidota > Bacteroidia > Flavobacteriales > Flavobacteriaceae > Hel1-33-131. Next base: position 48,491 of record CAJIZJ010000012.1, on the reverse strand, counting down.
AGACATTTTTAATCAATTTATCAAGAGGAACAGGGATTGAAGGACTGATCGGAATTCCCGAAATTAACGGAACTATCGTTCGACCAATTTTGGATTTCTCAAGAGTTGAAATTTTAGAGTATGCAACCATAGAAAAGTTAAGATGGCGAGAGGATAGTTCTAATAATAATACAACATATTTACGTAATAATTTACGCCATTCAATAATTCCCTTACTAAAAGAAATTAATCCATCATTTATCGATAGTTTTAAGAAAACTCATAATTATTTAAAAGAAACAAATTCACTGTTAGATGATTATATTTTAGAGGTTCAAGATCGAGTTATTGAATCTATTAATGGAGATCAGATTTTGTACAATATAAATAAAATACAATCCTTAAATAACCCAAAGGCTTATTTATATCATTTACTAAAACCTTATGGTTTTACGGATTGGAATGAGATTACGCTACTTTTAGAAGCACAAACAGGAAAACAAATTTCATCTCTATCACACCGACTTATAAAAAATAGAGGTCATTTAATTTTATCAAAAACACGACCTCCACAAACGGTTTTCATCTCTATTGATAGGTCACAAACACTAGTTAAAATTCCAGGTCATTCTATAGGTTTAAAAATTGAATTAACTAATTCTAAAGTATCTACATCATCTGATATAATACAGTTAGATTTTGCATCTCTAAAATTTCCTTTAACTCTGCGACAATGGAAGGATGGAGATTATTTTTACCCAACTGGGATGCAAGGCAAGAAAAAATTGAGTAAGTTTTTTAAAGACGAAAAATTATCTTTAATTGATAAAGAGAAAGCATTAATCCTTTGCAGTGATGACCAAGTTGTTTGGGTTGTTGGTAAACGTACGGATAATCGATTTATAGTTACCGACCAAACAAGTAAATTTATTAAAATTTCAATTGAGGACTATGCCTATAGTTAAAAGTCACTTTAAGTCTTCTTTGGTGTTTGAAAACGGCTTCATAGCTACGGTTTATTCAGGGCTCATAAGGCGTTTAAAAATTAATCAATTTAGAGAACGCATCACACTTAGAGATGATGATTTCATTGATTTAGATTGGAGTTATGGGAGAAATCCTTCAAAGTCTGTTGTAATATTATTACATGGAATGGAAGGGCATGGTCAGCGTCCTTATATAACAGGTCCTGCATTGTTATTTAATGAAAATGACATCGACGCCATTTGCGTAAACTTTCGTTGTTGTAGTGGAGAATTAAACCTTAAATATTCATCATATCATTCTGGAAAGTCAGAAGACTTGGATGATGTTGTTAAGCATGTTGTGTCTCTTAAAAAATACGATTCAATCTTTATTAAAGGCATAAGTCTTGGGGCAAATATGCTTTTAAAATACTTAGGAGAAGGGAACAGTATCCCGCCTCAAGTAAAGGGAGGAATGGCTGTTTCTGCCCCTTGTGACTTATCGGGTTCCGCAAAAGCACTTCATAAAATTATAAATCTGCCTTATCAAATAAATTTTTTATGGGGCTTAGTTAAGCGTTTAAAGTTAAAACAAAAACAGTTTCCTGATTTAATTTCTAAATCTCAAGTAAGATCAATTTTTACATTAAATGATTTTGACGAAGTATATACTTCCCGTGCTCACGGATTCAAAAATGCACAAGATTATTATGAGAAAGCAAGTAGTCTTCAGTTTTTGAAATCCATAAAAACCCCTGTACTTGTTTTAAATGCACTCAATGATTCTTTTTTATCTAAAAATTGTTATCCTTATAAAGAAGCTGAACAAAATCCATTTTTATATTTAGAGACACCCGCAAAGGGAGGACATGTTGGATTTATTTCTTGGAATGATTACTATTATAACGAAAAAAGGGCCCTTGATTTTTTCTTAGAATGTAAGTAAAGTTTCGTAAATCTTGTCTATCGGAAATCCCATGACATTAAAGTATGAGCCTTCAATTTTAGTCACAGCTATTTGTCCAATCCAATCTTGAATTCCATAAGAACCAGCCTTATCAAGCACCGTGAAATTATTGATGTAATAATTTATTTCTGAATCGCTTAGAGCTTTAAAAGTTACTTTTGTAATAGAATTAATTGTTTTCTCTTTTCCTATGGATTTGAAACATACGGATGTGATGACTTCATGAGTGTGACCACTCAAAGATTTTAGCATTTGAAAAGCATCATTATTGTCTTTTGGCTTACCTAAAGCTTTGTTTTCAAACCACACAATTGTGTCGCTAGTAATTAAGATGTCATTAGCAGCAAGTGTCTCTTGGAAAGGAATAGATTTTAACTGTGCCAGATAATCTGAGATTTCAAAATGTCGTAATCTATCAGGATATTCTTCTTTAACCGATATAATGCGAATCTCAACTTCTAATCCCAAACCTTTTATGAGTTCTTGCCTTCTAGGAGAGGAAGACCCCAAAATGAGGTGTTTGTCTTTTAATAAATCTGACAGCATATATTTAATTTAATCATATTGAGCATCGAATACTTTCATCCAATGTCCTTGTACTTTTAATACTTGTTCTATAATATCACGTACAGATCCCTCACCACCATTTTTGTGAGAAATATATTTAGAAACAGCTTTAACTTCTGGAACAGCATCCTGAGGGCAAGTAGGAAGCCCTACAAGTTTCATTGGAGGGATGTCAGGAATATCATCACCCATATAAACTACATTTTCAGATTTAAGCTTATGTTTTTCAAATAAAGTATTTAAATTATCCACTTTATCATGTGCGCCTAAGCTAATTTCTTGAACACCTAATCCTTTAAGTCGTTTTCTAACGCCTTCATTTTTACCCCCTGATATTATACAGATTAGATAACCAGCATCCACGGCTGTTTTTAAGGCAAATCCATCTCTAGTACTCATTTTTCGTAGCATTTCTCCTTCGCTTGTGACTAAAACCGAGCTGTCAGTTAATACGCCGTCAACATCAAAAATAAATGCTTTAATGTCTTTTAGATATTCTTTATAGCTTTTTGAGTCCATGTGTTGTTTTTATTGAATTTGTAAGTTGTTTGTATAGTGCCTGATAATCAGGGTGGGTCTCTAAGGTTCTTAAATGGTGATTAATGGTTACCTGGTCATTTCGTTTAGCAGGTCCTGTTTGAGCATTGTATGGAGACGTAAGTTGTACTTTTTTAGCAGTTTCTAGAATTAAGGGTTTTAATACATCAAAGTTAACACTTTTATAATCAGTAAGTTCATGAGCAATACGGTACAATTGATTGGTGAAATTGTTAATGAATACTGCAGATAAATGTAAGGCTTGGCGTTGCTCTGTGTTAATCATGTACGAGGGGCTACCCATATATGTTGCAAGAGCTTTAAGACGATCTGAATCTAACTTATCCATAGTTTCGATGCAAAAAGGAACTTGTGAAAAATCTAGTTCTGAGGTCTTTGAAAATGTTTGAAGGGGGTAAAAAACACCTCTTTTATGTTTCATGTCAAGCTTTTTAAGGGCTTCACTGCCAGATGTATGGACTACCAAACGGTTTTTAAAAGGTAATTGTTTAGATAAGGCTTCAATTGCTTTATCACTTACAGCGATGATATATACATCTGCACTTTTTAAATTATTTAAGTCATGACAGAGTTCAATTTCTTTTGTTGGTGCCTCAATCGATTTTTTATCTCGACTGTACCACTGTACTAAATTTATATTTTCAGCAGATTGAAAGGCCTTCACTAAATGAGACCCAACATTTCCAGCTCCTATAACAACGACTGATATCATTCAGCTAAAATAAACAAGTAATCTGTCTTTTGAAAGTTTAACCTAAGCAATGCCTTTATTTTATTTAAATAACTGTTAAAACCGATTAACATAAATGACTTTTCTTATTATAATAAGTACATTTGCATTTCATTTAATTGAGACTATTTTGGCATGCTAAAAAAATTATCCAATCTGCTTTTTTCAACCCGTTTAACAGGAACGCTTTTCATTGTTTTTGCAGTTGCCATGGCGGTGGGTACCTTTATGGATCAAGGTCAAAGTACCTCACCAACGCCGTATTCGCGCACCCTTATTTACAATGCGCGATGGTTTGAAGCTATTATGGGCGTATTCATTATTAATTTTGCAGGAAATATTTTTAGATATCGACTTTTGAGAAAAGAAAAATGGGCCACCTTAACACTTCATCTTTCTTTTATATTTATTCTTTTAGGGGCATTTATCACTCGATATCATGGGTTTGAAGGCATGATGTCTATTCGGGAAGGTGCCACTGAAAATACATTTTTATCTCAGAAAACATACCTGACCACCTATATTGACGGGGATTTTGAAATTAATGGACAACTTGTGCGACGCGTTGAAGAACAAGAGGTTGATTTTTCGCCACGACTTACAAACAAACACACGTTCAATACGTCTTATAATACTTCAGAAGTAAGCGTTAAGTTGGTTGATTTTATCGAAGGCGCAGAAGAAGATATCATTCCATCAGAAGATGGAGAGTACTATTTAAAAATTGTAGAAGCTGCTGACGGAGCTCCACACAACCACTTCCTCAAACTAGGGCAGGTTAGTAGCATACATAATGTGCTGTATGCGCTTAATAAACCGACTGATGGGGCTATTAATATTACTTATTCAGAAAACGATTTAACAATTCAATCGCCATACGAGGGTGAATATATGACTATGGCCACTCGTTTTCAAGGACGGCTGGTCAAAGATAGTATCCAAACCTTAGTATTAAGATCGCGCTATATTATTGGAAATCAAGCTATTGTGTTTCCAAAACCTGTCATCAAAGGGGTGTTTGATGTCGTTAAAAAGTCTAAATTATTAAAAGGTGATGAAGACGGAATTGCCTTAAAAGTTACCGCTAACGGAGATACAAAAATAGTTAAGTTATTAGGGGGTAAGGGAGCTAACAACCCCTTTAAGCAAATTGAAGTAGGTGGGTTAGATTTTGCCTTTAAATATGGATCAAAGCTTCTAGAGCTTCCCTTTGAAATTAAACTAAACGATTTTATTGCGGAGCGCTATCCTGGAACAGAGAAGAGTTATGCTTCATTTGAAAGTAAAGTCAGTGTTTTAGATGCTGAAAATGAGGATTTTGATTTTCATATTTATATGAATAATATCTTAAACCACCGCGGGTATAAATTTTTCCAATCTTCTTTTGACCCCGATGAAAAGGGAACTATTTTATCTGTAAATCACGACTACTGGGGTACTTGGTTTACCTACCTAGGCTATTATTTGCTGTATTTTGGGCTCATGGCCGTTTTATTATCAAAACATGCTCGTATGGAATCTTTGAGACGACAACTAGACAAAATAAAAATAAAGAAATCGAAATTAGTAACGCTTATATTATTTCTCATTTCTTTTAATGGATATACACAAACACCTCATGGCTCTGATCATGTTAATGTACGACCAACTCAAACGCAGTTAGATTCTATTTTAAAACTTAATATTACCCCAGCAATTGAAGCAGATCGCTTTGGTCATTTGGTTATCCAGGATACGGATGGACGGATGAAACCCATAAATACCTATGCGTCTGAACTCCTTCGGAAACTGAGTAAAAAAGATGTGTATCAAACCTTTGACGCCAACCAAGTGTTTCTGTCAATGCAGGAAAGTCCACAACTGTGGTACAACGTTCCCTTGATCTATCTAAAAGCAAAAAAAGCGGATACAATCAGAACATTACTAGGCTTAAATAAAACCGCTAAATATGCCGCCTTAGTAGATTTTTTATCCCCAAATTTAGATTATAAACTTGGGCCTTATCTAGAGGATGCTTACGGCGCACAAGTACCAACAGCCATTCAAAAGATATTTAAAGAAACCGATCAACGCGTGAGTTTGTTGTTCAATACCTTAGAAGGGAGCGCGTTGCGTTTATACCCTATTCCTGATGATGAAAACAATACATGGGTATCATCTAAAGGCTTTAGAGAAGGTGGGTATGTTTTAAAAGATTCCTTGTATGGAAACTTTATTAAAACAGGTTTTATTGCCTATATGGCGACCCTTCAAAATGATAAAGTTTCAAAAACAGATTTTTCTAAAAGTCAGCAATTATTAGCCGCAATAAAAGCAACTCAAACAAAGTATGGGGGCGATACTACTATTAGTGAAGATAAAATTAAGACTGAGATTTTATACAACCGATATGATATTTTCAAGAAGCTATTTGAGTACTATATGTATGCAAGTAGCTTAATGTTCTTGTTACTCATTGTTCAAATTTTTAAAGACCGTAGCAAAGCCTTGCGTTATTCAGTTCAAACCTTCAAGTATTTAATTTGGGTTTGTTTTGGTCTTCACACGCTTGGACTCATAGCACGTTGGTACATTTCTGGTCATGCCCCTTGGAGTGATGCTTACGAATCGATGATTTATGTGGCTTGGGCTACCATGGCTTTTGGTGTGATGTTAGGTAAGAAAAGTGATTTAACCTTTGCTTCAACTGCTTTTGTAACCGCTATGATATTGATGATTGCTCATTGGAATTGGATGGATCCCTCAATTGGAAACCTGCAGCCAGTTTTAAATAGTTACTGGTTAATGATTCACGTGGCTATTATCGTGGGCAGCTATGGGCCATTTACGCTAGGAATGATATTAGGACTTATTACATTGTTGTTAATGATATTAACCAATGCAAAGAATAAAGAAAAGATGGCGCTTAATATTAAAGAGCTTACGATTATTAACGAAATGGCGTTGACTGTTGGTTTAGTAATGTTAACCATAGGAAATTTCCTAGGCGGCATGTGGGCCAACGAAAGCTGGGGACGCTATTGGGGTTGGGATCCTAAAGAAACATGGGCTCTAATAAGTATTATGATTTATGCATTTGTGATTCACATGCGTTTGATCCCCGGATTGAGAAGCCGATTTGGCTTTAGTGTGGCTTCTGTGGTGGCATTTGGGAGTATAATGATGACTTATTTTGGTGTTAACTTTTACTTAGCGGGCTTACACTCATATGCAAAAGATGACCAACAAATTAGCATCACTTATATAGCAGCTGCTCTAATATCATTGACTGTTATTTCTATATTAGCCTATAGAAAGCATAAGAAGTATTTTTTGAAATAAATAGTTTAATTAAATAGGTCTTTGACTGTATCGTATTTAATAACGTTATAATCTGAAATTAGCAGGTCTGCCCTTGAATAATCTTGATCTTTTGAATTCTCACTCTTGTAGGCAATACAAAATATGTTTGCTTCTTTTGCTGCTATAATTCCATTGGTAGAATCTTCAATGACAAAACATTCAGTAGGGGAGACCCTGGCTGCTTTTGCGGCGTTTATGAATATTTCTGGATGTGGTTTGGAAGCTTTTAAATCTGCACCGCTTAATTTGTCTTTAAAATAAGGATCTAATTTAAAACGTTTCATCACATTATTGATGGTAAACATGGATGCAGAAGAGGCAACAACCAATGTCAGTCCATTGGTATGGTAATTTTTAATAAGGTCTTCAACGCCATTAATAAGGTGAAGATCTGGGTCTTCAAAAAATAATTTAGTAAAATGGGCTCGCTTCGTTTTTTCTAAATCAATTGGTTTAGCCTTTAGGATATAATGTTCACATAGAAACTCACAGATACTCCGTGTGGATTGGCCCGTAAAGCCATGATACATTGATTCTGACACCTTTATTTCAAAATCATTAAACATCATTTGGTAGGCTTTGTGGTGTAGGGGTTCGGTGTCTACAATGACGCCATCCATATCAAAAAGTACTGCTTTTAACATCGTTTTTTTTTTTACGAAGATAATAAATATCAGGGGGTAGATTTCAGAAATAAACTAAGATTAAATAATATTTTTTTTATACTTTCGAGTTAAATATAACTAACATGAATTTTATTAAAAAACTGGGAGTCACCAATGTTTTGCTCTTAGGATTGTGCGCCGCCATTATTTGTGTCTCTGAATATTTGTTTTTTTCTGGAGATAAGTTACACGGCATTTTTGTAGGGATCTGGGCACCAATGCTTTTAGGTCTAATGATATTTTTTAAACTTTTTCGTCTTGACCGCTAATACTATAGTAGTATCTTTTTCTGTGTTTGTTTCTGTCTGCGTTGTCATATGGGCTATTGTTTTGATAAAGCAGTTCAACGACATAGGCAAAAGCTAACAGATCTTTTAATAAAACAAAATGAATTCAACAACTAAAGGGGTAAACACCATTTGCACCCACGAAGGCGCTTTAGAAGACACCACCTTTAAAGGAGCTGTCTCCCCATTGTATATGTCGACCTCTTATGATTTTATGGATGTTGATACGAAGCGTTATCCGCGTTATTTCAATACCCCAAACCAGGAAAGTCTTTCTAAGAAAATTGCAGCTCTGGAACATGCCGAAGCCGCCATGATTTTTGGATCTGGAATGGCTGCGATATCGTCCACTTTGCTAACTTTTTTAAAATCTGGAGATCATGCCGTAATCCAAAATGATATTTATGGAGGGACTCGTAATTTTATAGAGTCTCATTTCAATAGTTACGGAATTGAGTATAGCTTTACTAAAGATTTATTGCCTGAGTCTTTTGAAGACTGTATTCAAACTAACACTAAATTAATATACATTGAAACACCTTCCAATCCATTACTAAAATTGGTTGATATATTTGCTGTTGCTAAATTGGCTAAAAGCCATGAAATAATAACAGCTGCCGATAATACTTTTGCATCACCTATTGTTCAAAATCCTTTAGATTTGGGAATTGATATAGTAATGCATAGTGCTACTAAGTATTTTGGAGGTCACAGTGATATCAGCGCAGGTGCTGTTGCATCTAGTCAAGAAATAATGGATAAAATATGGAATTTATCTAAAGATTTTGGAGGTAATCTTAGCGATTACACAGTATGGTTGCTTGAAAGAAGCATGAAGACATTAGGTATTAGAGTGAAGGCACAACAACGTAATGCAAAACGATTGGCTAAATTTTTATACAAACATAACGCCGTTAACTCGGTATATTATCCAGGTTTAAAAACAAATGAGTACCATAGTTTAGCAAAAATTCAAATGAAAGGCTATGGAGCTATGATGTCTTTTGAGTTGACAAAAGATCATAATGTTGAAGCTTTTTTAAAAGCGCTTCAACTTATCAAACCCTCAATGAGTTTGGCAGGGGTAGAGAGCACCATGTTATTACCATCAAAAACTTCACACGCTCTACTTACCGAGTCTGACCGGCTCTCACAAGGGATTACAGATCAATTAATCCGTTTTTCGGTAGGTATTGAAAACAAATCAGATTTAATTAATGACATTGAACAGGCTATTTCTGCAAGTCATACTAAACGTTAAAAAATGAAAATAGATATCCTAGCTTTTGGTGCACATCCAGACGACGTAGAATTGAGTTGTGGTGGTACACTTATTAAAGAAATAAACAACGGTAAAACGGTTGGTATTATTGATCTAACAAAAGGAGAACTAGGAACTCGTGGTACTGCTCAAACAAGAGCTGTTGAGGCTAATAATGCAGCTTCTATTTTAGGCGTTTCATTTAGAAAGAACATTAATTTTTTAGATGGATTTATTGTAAACGATAAAGCACATAAATTAGAAGTCGTTAAATTGATAAGACAATACCAACCAGAAATTGTATTGTGTAATGCAGTTGATGACCGTCATATTGATCACGGAGCAGCTAGCAAGTTGGTAAGTGATGCTTGTTTTTTAAGCGGATTGGTTAAAATAGAGACCAAATCTATAGATTTTGAAGTTGTTCAGTCGCCTTGGCGTCCCAAATCTATATACCATTACATACAATGGAAGCCGCTTAATCCTGATTTTGTAGTTGATATATCTGAGCATATAGATCAAAAAATGGAATCTGTATTAGCTTACTCAACTCAGTTCTATAACCCTAACAGTCAAGCTCCTGAAACTCCAATTTCTTCAAAGAATTTTGTGGATAGCGTACGTTATAGGGCTGCAGATTTAGGACGATTAACAGGTGTTAGCTATGCTGAAGGATTTAATGTTGAACGATTTCCTGCAATTGATTCGTTATTTGACCTGAAATAAAATTAAAAAATGTTTGTATAAAATCATAAATACTATACATTTGCAATCGCATTATATGAATGCCAAACGGTGGTTGTAGCTCAGTTGGTTAGAGCATTGGTTTGTGGTACCAAGGGTCGCCGGTTCGAACCCGGTCTTCCACCCAAAAAGCAAAAGCTTCTCTTATTTAAGAGAAGCTTTTTTTGTTTGTATAGTATTGTTTATTATTCTGCTATCTTGTCTACTCTCACAGCTTCATCTCTATTAGCTAGTTCCCAAGCCGTATGAAATACCAATCGCGTTCTGTTTTCTAATAAATCATACTGAATTTTGTCAGGCGTATCAGAAGCTTGGTGATAATCATCATGGGTCCCATTAAAATAGAATATAACAGGGATATTGTTTTTCGCAAAGTTATAATGATCTGATCGGTAGTAGTATCGGTTCGGGTCGTTTTCATCATTATACGTGTAGTCTAATTCAATATTGGTATACTTTGAATTCACCTCTTCAGAAATATTATGTAAGTCAGTACTCAGCTTATCACTTCCAATCAGGTAGATGTAATTACGTTTGCCTTCTAGTCGTTTAGGGTCAGTACGACCAATCATATCTATATTTAAATTAGCTACGGTTTGTGCTAAAGGCACAATTGGGTCGTAGTCTGTATAGTACTGAGAACCTAAAAGCCCTTTTTCTTCGCCTGTAACGTGCAGAAATATAATAGAACGCTTTGGACCATTACCCTCTTCTACAGCCGCTTTAAAAGCTTCTGCAATTTCTAGAATGGCAACGGTTCCTGAACCGTCATCATCTGCTCCATTAAAAACTTCCCCATCATGCATGCCTACATGGTCTAAATGCGCTGAAAGAACGATATATTCGTCTGGCTTTTCTGATCCTTTGATCATTGCAGCAACATTGTCTGAAGTAATAGACTCGTTATTTTGATTATAATCGATTTTAATTTGTTTCCCAGCTAATAGTGGTGCTTCCATAGATTGCCCCACCAAAAAGGTGTACATAGCGCCTTCTTCGTTTACATCTAATACTAGGCTACTTTCACCGCCACTTTCATCTCTTGCTTTATAATAAGGAGCATAAATTTGAAACAATGAATCATTAATTAAAAAAAATGCTTTTGCGCCTCGCTCTTTAGCTGTGTTTGATTTTGATCTTATTTCTTGGCGGTTATTAGACCATTTAGAAATCTCGGTAGTTCCACTTACTAGATAATTGTCATCTTTGCCTTTTGGTTCACCTCCAATAGCAACTACTATTTTACCAGTAACGTCAATGCCGTCGTAGTCATTGTAATTGTCATCGCTAATTCCATGACCAACAAGAATAATGTTTTTGGTTTCTATTTGGACTGATTCTCCACCAACTAGACTTATAAAGTCTGTGTAATAACCAAAAGACTCATTGTCTATGCCCATAGAAACATCAGGAGTTTTAACTAGTTTCAACGGAACATTTTGGAAATAGTTTCCATCAACTTTTGCCGCGTTTACTTCTAAATTAACATAGTGCTCTTTTAAGTAGTTAATAGCGATTGTTAAGCCATTAGTTCCTGTCTCTCGGCCTTCAAACTCATCAGAAGCATAGGTGTATAGCTTTTCTTTTAGTTCTTGGGATGTAATGGTTTCCGAATAAAATTCTTGTTTATTTGACTGTCCGAAAACTTGGAAGGACACAATAGTAAAGAATAAAAATAATATAGGATGTTTCATAGTTGTTTTGTAGTATTAATAACTTTCAAATATATTATAAAAAATATACAAAATGAACTCATTTTTGATGTATTGTGTGGATTTAATATGTATTTGAAATAAACTTTTTAATCTATAAAGTGTATTTTTTTTACGTTAAAGTGTAAAAAATCTAAGTATATCTCATTTTTTTGATTATTTTTGCATCAATTAATCATAAACTAAAACAATTATTATGAAAAAATTAATTACTATTATGTCTCTTGCAGTTGTAGGATTCACTTTTGCTCAAGAAGAGGCACCTACATTTAATGTGTCAGGTTCTATTGATGCTTATTTTTCAACTAGTTTAACGGGGCCTAACGATCAAGCTAATCTAACTGATGATAACGGCTGGACAGCACCACCAAGTTCTATAATGGGAACTGATCAGCGTGGTTTTTCATTAGGTATGGCTAACATTACTTTTTCTTATGAAGGAGAAAAGGTTGGTTTTATTGCAGATATGGCTTTTGGTCCTAGAGCTGATGCTCAGTTTTTTGACTATGATGTTGTAAATGAAGCTTACATGTATTGGAATGCTTCTGAAAAAGTAACTTTAATAATGGGACGTTTTAATTCATGGATGGGAATGGAAAATTTCTCTGCCGCTAATAACTTTCATTACAGTTACTCTCACATGTACACTTTTGCTCCTAGAAACTTCAATGGTATAGCAGCTCAATTTGATCTCGGAAACGACCTTGGATTTGGTGTTGGTGTTATGAATGCAGCTGATACTACTCTTAACAACCGATCTGGGAATTACTCTATTGGAGCAGGGATCAGCAAAGGGGATTCAGGTATTTCAGTTCTAAGTAGTGAAGATGAAACTTTTGTGGATGCTAAACTTCAATTTAAAGTTACGGAAAAATTTAATTTAGGATTAAATGCTCACGTAGCATCTTGGGATGATGATGCTGCACTAACTGGAAACAGAGCTTTAGCTCCAGGAAATGAAGGTTTCACTTCAATATCTGCTTACCCACAAATCAAGTCTTCTGAATCTTTATCATGGGGATTGCGTTTAGAGCACATTACTTTTAAAGGAGGTGATGACCTAAGTGTATTTACTCCAACTTTGACAGCTAACTATTCTGTTGGAGCTTTAACTATCAGACCTGAATTAAGATTAGATTCTTCAAGTGAAGATATTTTTGCTAATCGTGACATGGATGACGTTACTGGTTCAATGACTTCTTTTACTATGGCTGCTATTTACCAGTTTTAGTAAAAAAACAATTTAATATTAAAAAAGGAGCCGATTGGCTCCTTTTTTTTGTTTAATTTTATAATATATTATTTAATCAATTTAAGAATGAAAAGACTCACAATTTGCATTATTACCATGTTCACTTTTTTCACATCTAATGCACAAGAATTTAAATCAAACATTAGTCTGGGGCTCCCAGTTGGAGAGGTGTCTAAAAATTATTCAATTAATTTCAATTTAGACTTTGCATACATTTGGACCGTTACCAATAAAGTTAAAATGGGAGCTATTTCAGGCTACACGCATTTCGCTGGCGATTCATCTAAAGTTGATGCAGGATTTTTACCAATGGGTATGACCACTCGTTTCAAAGCTTCTAACAAATCAACACTCGCTTTAGATTTTGGATATGCTATTGGTTTTTCTAACGGACGTAGTGGGGGTGTTTTTTTTGCACCCAAATTATACTATAATCTAAATAGTACTTTTGATACTTTTATTAGCTACAAATCAATTAATGTCAGTGCTAATGATTTTGGAGCTATTTGTTTTGGAGTTGAATTTCAACTGTAAATTAATTATATAAGGCTTAATTTTAAATCATTGTTATATTCAAAAGGAGCCATTTGGCTCCTTTTTTTTTAACTTAGACTTTTGTATTTTTGTTAAATGAAAAAGATTATTATTATAAATGGACCAAATTTAAACCTTTTAGGAAAACGGGAACCCGGCATTTATGGCGCTCAATCTTTTGAAGATTTTTTCACGGCTTTAAACGATAGATATGATTCTTTTGAATTATCTTATTTTCAATCTAATATTGAAGGGGAATTGATTGATAAAATCCAAGAAGTTGGCTTTTCTTTTGATGGAATTATTTTAAATGCTGCGGCCTATACACATACTTCTGTTGGCATAGGAGATGCCATCAAGGCAATTGAAACACCCGTGATTGAAGTACATATATCTAATACGTTTGCCCGCGAAGAGTTTAGACATCAATCCTATATATCACCAAATGCAAAAGGGGTTATACTTGGGTTTGGTTTGCAAAGCTACGAGTTAGCTTTGCAAAGTTTCTTGTAACAAAAAAGACGGTCATTTCTGACCGTCTTTTCATTTATCTATTTTATTTTTTAAATATGTATCACTTCATCGTATGCATCTGCTACTGCTTCCATGACTGCTTCACTCATTGTTGGATGTGGGTGAATTGTTTTGAGAACTTCATGACCTGTAGTCTCAAGCTTTCGCCCTAATACAGCTTCTGCTATCATATCCGTAACTCCGGTTCCAATCATATGACAGCCTAACCATTCACCGTACTTCGCATCAAAAATAACTTTAACAAATCCGTCTTTATGACCACCAGCACTTGCTTTTCCTGAAGCTGAAAACGGAAATTTACCAACTTTAATGTCAATGCCTTTATCTTTTGCTTGTGCTTCTGTAAGTCCAACACTGGCTATCTCTGGCGTACAATAAGTACATCCTGGAATGTTTCCATAATCCAATGATTCCACATGTTGACCTGCAATTTTTTCTACACATAATATTCCTTCTGCGGATGCCACATGGGCTAGGGCAGGACCAGGAGTGACATCACCAATCGCATAATAACCTGGTATATTTGTTTGGTAAAAGTCATTCACTAATATTTTATCTTTATCCGTAACAATTCCTACGTCTTCTAATCCAATGTTTTCAATATTAGTTTTAATTCCTACAGCTGATAAAACCATATCAGCTTCTAGTATATCTTCTCCTTTTTTAGTCTTAATCATTGCTTTAACACCCTCTCCGGAAGTATCCACTGCGGTGACCTCTGTAGAGGTTAATATTTTGATACCACTCTTTTTAAAAGAGCGTTCGAGTTGTTTTGAAACATCTTCATCTTCAACAGGAACAATACGAGGCATATACTCTACAATGGTTACATCGGTACCCATAGAGTTATAAAAATAAGCAAATTCTACTCCTATAGCTCCAGAGCCAACGATTACAATTTTCTTAGGCTGTTTTTCTAGAGTCATTGCCTTTCTATATCCAATAACTTTTTTGCCATCTTGTGGCAAGTTAGGTAGTTCACGTGAGCGTGCACCTGTAGCAATTATAATATGGTCTGCACTGTATATAGTTCCATCGACATCTACTTTTTTTCCTGTTTTTAAAGTACCGTAACCTGAAATGATATCAATTTTATTTTTTTTCATTAAAAACTGCACGCCTTTACTCATGCCATCCGCAATATTTCTACTTCGATTTACTACAGCATCAAAATCCTTATCAAATTCTTTTACTGTTAAACCGTAATCATCAGCATGTTTTAAATATTCAAAAACTTGTGCAGATTTTAAAAGTGCTTTGGTAGGTATACACCCCCAGTTAAGACATACGCCTCCCAAACTTTCTTTCTCAATAACAGCCGTTCTTAGACCTAATTGTGAAGCTCTAATCGCAGTTACATAGCCTCCAGGACCACTTCCTAAAACGATAACATCGTATTTACTCATAAAATCAGTTTTTTGAATTAGTTTTAAAATGCAAATTTACAAAACCTATATGTAAATATTTAAATTTTAATTATGATTTTTTAAACTTCAAACTAACTGAATTTACACAGTATCGCGTGCCTGTTTTTGTGGGGCCATCATTAAAGACGTGACCAAGGTGACCTTTGCAGGAGTTACAGATAATTTCTGTACGCATCATTCCGTGGGTTTTATCTAATACATAGTCTACTTTTCCTTTTAAAGATTCGTCAAAACTAGGCCAGCCACAATGGGCATCAAATTTCGTGTTACTTTCAAATAGTGGCTCATTACATCCAGAACAACAGTAAGTTCCGTTGTCAAAGTGTAAATTATATTTACCCGAATGAGGCATTTCTGTTCCTTTTTTTCTTAGAATTCTATATTCTTCGTCAGTAAGGTCTTTTTTCCAATCTGATTCTGTAAGCGGTGCTTTTTTATTAGTCATTTTTAGTAGGTGTAAAAGTAAGTGCGGCTCCATTTATACAGTGACGTTCTCCAGTGGTTTTTTTAGGACCATCTTTAAATACATGTCCCAGGTGTCCGCCACAAACAGCACAATGCTCTTCTTTTCTTGCTGATCCTATATTATAATCTACTGAAAAAGCTACATTACCTTCAATTTCTCTGTCAAAACTGGGCCATCCAGACCCGGAATCAAATTTATATTTCCCCTCAAAAAGTGGGGTGTTGCAAGCGGCACAACTATAAATGCCTGGTTTATAAATTTTATTAAGTGTGCTCGAGAATGCACGTTCTGTTCCAGACTGTCTCAAAACCTTGTACTGAATATCGTTAAGCTGAATTCTCCATTCTTGATCTGTTTTTACGATCTCAAAAGTTTCTTTTTTTTGTGCATTTGTTTGACAGGAAAGTAAAAGACAAATGGCAAAATATGATATAACTTGGCAAATTTTCATAGTAATTAGTAATTTTGAATAAAATTAAGTAATTTTCCTACGAGTAAATTTAATTTTCACATAACTTTGTGACAGCTAATTTAGCTACAGATCTAATTTTGGTATGTTGTTTGCTTCATATGTTTAAATACAGCTACATGAAAAATATCTTTTATATTGTTCTGATTTTGTGCGCTTCCTGCGCTACGAATCCATTTACAGGAAAAAAGACGATGGCCTTTATGCCAAATTCTCAATTACTTCCTATGGCTTTTGCTCAATATGATCAATTTCTGATTGATAATAAGGTTGTTAAAGGGACTTCTGATGCTGAGATGATTACTAGGGTTGGAGTACGTATTTCTGTTGCTGCCGAACGTTGGTTAGATGCCAATAATTATCAAGGGTATTTAAAGGATTATGTTTGGGAATATAAGCTAGTGGAAGACGAAGCGGTTAATGCTTGGTGTATGCCAGGCGGTAAAATTGTGTTTTATACCGGAATACTTCCGATAGCTGCCGGAGAAACCGGAGTTGCTGCAATTATGGGACATGAAGTTGCTCATGCATTAGCAAACCACGGACAACAGCGTATGAGTGCGGGAATGATTCAACAAGCTGGTGCCATTGGGGTTGCTGCAGTTACAAACGAAAAAAGTAGTAAAGAGCAAAGTATTTGGATGCAAGCTTACGGAGTTGGCAGTTCAGTTGCTGGAATGTTGCCTTTTAGTAGAAGCCATGAAACTGAAGCGGATCAAATAGGTTTATATCTTATGGCCATAGCAGGTTACAATCCTGATGAAGCTTCTCAGCTGTGGGAACGAATGAAAGCTAATAGTGGTAAAAAGGGGCCTCCAGAGTTTTTAAGTACACACCCTTCAAATGATTCAAGAATTTCAAATTTGAAATCATTAGCCTTAAGAGCTAAATCTGAAGCACGTAAGTTTGGTGTGACATCTTTTAGATAATCACAGCCTGTTTTGAATTAAAGTCTTACTTTAGGGCTGCTTTAAACCAAGACTAGCTATTTATGAAGATATTTGAAAAAGGAAGCAAAAAACTAACCAAAGCATGGGCGTTTTACGATTGGGCTAATTCTGTTTATCCACTAGTAATTAGTACCGCAGTATTTCCAATTTATTACAGTAGCATTACCAGCTCATTTGCAAATGAAGTTGGAGATGTTCCCTTTTTAGGAGCCATGTGGAATCCAACAACTTTGTATGACTATACATTGGCACTATCATTTTTGATTGTTGCTTTTTGTTCTCCAGTACTGTCTGCCATTGCAGATTATATGGGTAATAAACTCAAGTTCATGAAATTCTTTTGTTTGTTAGGGTCTTTGTCTGTCATGTGCTTATTCTTTTTTCAGGGAGCTGAAACTTTATGGGTTGCTCTTACTTTTACGGTTCTAGCAAGCATAGGTTTTTGGGGGAGTATCGTTTTTTATAATGCCTATTTGCCTGAAGTTGCGTTCCCAGAACAACAAGATCAAGTCAGTGCTTTGGGATTTATATACGGATATGCAGGTTCTACATTGTTATTAGTTTTTAGCCTTATGATGGTTCAAAAGCCCGAATGGTTCGGGATTTCGGACCCTGGTTTGGCACCACGACTCACCTTTCTTTTAGTTGGCCTGTGGTGGTTTGGTTTTGCTCAAATCACATACCGTCGCTTACCAAATAATGTTTTTAATCATAAGCCTGAAAAGGATTACATATGGAAAGGACTTCGAGAATTAAGGATTGTTCTCAAAGAGCTTTCAAATTTACCACAACTAAAATATTTCTTAATGTCTTTTTTCTGTTTTAGTGTCGGGGTACAAACGATGGTACTTATGGCAGGTATTTTTGGGAGTCAAGAACTTGGATTGCCTACTTCTAATTTAATAATCACTATTATATTTGTACAAGTAGTAGCTATTTTTGGAGCTCACTTGTTTTCGAGATTATCTAATAAAATTGGAAACATTAAAACATTGAAGATAACTTTAATTATTTGGGGAGGCGTTTGTTTAACAGCCTTTTCTTTAGATATTAATCAGCCCAATGTTGATTATTATTTCTATGGTTTAGGTATTTTGTTAGGATTCGTTTTAGGAGCTACTCAATCAATAGGTCGGTCAACCTATTCTAAGTTGCTTCCTGAAACTCATGATCATGCTACCTATTTTAGTTTTTATGATGTCACCGAAAAAATTGCGATTGTCTTAGGAATGTTTGTTTTTGGATTACTTATTTCATTGACAGGTTCTATGCAGTATTCAGTGTTATCACTAGCTTTGTTTTTTGCTTTAGCCTATTTGGTTTTAAATCGTGTCAAGAGTACAGAATTTGTAACCTAGTTTGATATTATCTACTCTATCCATTAAAATGGCATAACAATTGAACTTTACACTTTGTGATTATATTATTTACTCTGTAAACACAGAAATATGATAATTACAACATCAATTATTAATATGAAACTATTTCTGTTTTATGACAGAATGACCTAATATACTTATGAGTAACTCAAAATTTACAATGCTTGACAGTTTGTCATTACAAGACTTTGACGAAAATTCAGAGCTAATTCCATTGATGACAACTGAAGATGAAGAGGCTATAAAAAATGAATCTCTTCCCGAATCTCTTTCCATACTATCTCTTAGAAATACCGTGTTATTTCCTGGAGTAGTGATTCCTATTACTGCGGGACGAGATAAGTCTATTCAACTAATTAATGATGCCAATTCTGGGTCAAAAATTATTGGTGTGGTTTCACAAAAAGACGAAACTGTTGAAGACCCTTCAATTAATGATATACACACTACAGGGACCGTTGCTAGGATTTTAAAAGTACTTAAAATGCCAGATGGAAACACTACTGTTATTATTCAAGGTAAGAAACGATTTAAAATCTCTGAGATCACTTCTGAAAATCCATATATGGTAGCTAACATTGAGGATGTTCCAGAAATTAGTCCTTTAAACACCACTGAGTTTCCAGCTATTATCGAATCTATTAAGGAATTAGCACTTCAAATAATTAAGCAAAGTCCAACTATTCCAAGTGAAGCTTCGTTTGCCATTAAAAACATTGAAAGTAACTCCTTTTTAATCAATTTTGTATCTTCCAACATGAACCTTTCTGTTGTAGAAAAACAAAAACTATTAGAAGTTAACGACTTACAAGAGCGCGCTTTATTGACCTTAAAGCACATGAATGTTGAACTTCAACGTTTAGAGCTAAAAAATGACATCCAGTCTAAGGTTCAGAACGATATGAGCCAACAGCAAAGAGAATATTTCTTACAACAACAAATCAAAACAATTCAAGAAGAACTAGGTGGGGTTAGTTATGAAGAAGAAATTGAAGCTATGAAAGGGCGAGCTTCTTTTAAGAAATGGGACGATAAAGTAAAAGCTCATTTTAACAAAGAAATAGGGAAACTACAACGAATGAATCCTCAAGTAGCCGAATATTCAATCCAAAGGAATTATTTAGATTTGTTTTTAGATCTACCATGGAATTCTTTTAGTAAGGATAATTTTGATTTAAAACGTGCACAAAAAATATTAGACCGTGATCATTTTGGTTTAGAAGAAGTTAAACGACGAATTATAGAATATCTAGCAGTTTTAAAGCTTAGAAATGATATGAAATCTCCTATTCTGTGTTTATATGGACCTCCTGGAGTTGGTAAAACTTCTCTTGGAAAATCTATAGCTGAAGCTTTAGGAAGAGAGTATGTTCGAATTTCTTTAGGAGGACTCAGAGATGAAGCAGAAATTAGAGGTCACAGAAAAACCTATATTGGTGCCATGCCAGGGCGTATTTTACAAAGCTTAAAAAAAGCTGGCACATCTAATCCAGTTTTTGTGTTAGATGAGATTGATAAATTATCTAGTTCTAACCAAGGAGATCCATCATCTGCCATGTTAGAAGTTTTAGATCCTGAACAGAACTCGGAGTTTTACGATAACTTTTTGGAAATGGGATATGACCTCTCTAAAGTGATGTTTGTTGCGACTTCAAATAGTTTAAACACGATTCAACCAGCACTTTTAGATCGCATGGAAATCATAAATGTAACAGGTTACACTATCGAAGAAAAAGTTCAAATAGGTAAAAAATATTTACTACCTAAACAAATTAAAGAACATGGAATGAAGCCTTCGGACTTAAAAATCGCACAACCTCAGTTAGAAAAAATTGTGGAAGGGTATACTAGAGAATCAGGAGTTAGAGGCCTTGAAAAGCAAATTGCAAAAATGGTAAGGTTTGCAGCAAAGAATATTGCCATGGAAGATACTTACGATATAAAAGTTAGTAATGATGTTATAATTGACGTTTTGGGAAGTCCCAAGCTAGAAAGAGACAAGTATGAAAACAATGATGTGGCGGGTGTTGTTACCGGTTTAGCTTGGACTCGTGTTGGTGGAGATATCTTATTCATAGAATCTATCTTATCTAAAGGAAAAGGAAGCTTAAACATCACTGGAAATTTAGGAAAAGTGATGAAAGAGTCTGCTACAATAGCCATGGAGTACATAAAGGCTAATGCAGACCTATATAACTTAGATGTTTCTATGTTTGAAAAGTATAATGTACATATTCATGTACCTGAAGGAGCAACTCCAAAAGATGGTCCAAGTGCAGGGGTTACAATGCTTACTTCTTTAGTCTCTTTGTTTACTCAGAAAAAAATAAAGAAGAGTATAGCAATGACAGGAGAGATTACGTTGCGAGGAAAAGTTTTACCTGTTGGAGGAATTAAAGAAAAGATTTTAGCGGCAAAACGTGCTAGAATAAAGGAAATCATACTTTCCAAAGACAATAAAAGTGATATTGATGAAATAAATGCTTCTTACTTAAAAGGTTTAACGTTTCATTTTGTTTCAGAGATGAGTGAGGTTATAGAGTTAGCAATTACTAATCAAAAAGTTAAAAACGCCAAATCTTTGTAATTAATGCACTTTGAGCTAGAATGAAATAAACATCTGTTATATTCGTTTTAGTATTGATTTATTACTTTTGTATTCAAATGAGGTTAGCTGTCGCAGTTATTATATTTTTTTTTAGCATTGCTAAGGTTCAAGCTCAGCTTGGTGGTGAATCTACTTATCAGTTTTTAAATCTCATGTCTTCTCCTAGACAAGCTGCTCTAGGGGGGAAAGTTCTCACTAATGTAGATTATGACGTCACGCAAGCACTATTTAACCCTGCTACTATAAATGTAGACATGGATAACCAGTTGGCTATTAATTATTCTAATTATTTAGGAGATATTAGTTACGGAACTGCAGCCTATGCATACACTGTCGATCGAAGAACTCAAACCTTTCATGTAGGAATGACCTATGTTAATTATGGTAGTTTTGATGGCTACGATGAAAATGGAATCAGCACAGGAACTTTTACCGGCAATGAAGCAGCTCTTTCTGTTGGGTACGCCGCTCAGATAGGGTACTCAGATTTTTATATTGGTGCAAACTTAAAATTTATTACTTCTAAACTAGAGCAGTATAACTCATTTGGTATTGCAACAGATATAGGAGTTATTTATATAAATGAGTATTTAGATTTTAATGCTGCTTTAGTAATTCGCAATTTCGGAACTCAGTTGACTACTTACGCAGGAATTAAAGAGCCCTTGCCATTTGAAATTGACCTCGGTTTCTCTCAAACTCTTGAAAATGTTCCTATTCGTTGGCATCTCACTTTAGAAAATTTACAAAAGTGGCCTATTGCATCTCCCAACCCAGCACGAGCTACAACCGATTTGGATGGAACACAAACAGAAGAAGACATAAACTTTGTTAGCAATCTATTTAGACATACAATTTTAGGGGTAGAGCTGTTTCCAAACAAAGGCTTTAATATTCGATTAGGGTATAGTTTTAGAAGGGCACAAGAGCTTAAAATATTAGAACAAAGAAATTTTTCTGGTTTTTCTTTTGGCCTAGGTTTAAAATTTAATAATATAAGATTTAGTTACACACATGCTCGCTATTCATCAGCAGCAAATACTAGTTTTCTAGGACTTCAAATAAATTTACAACAGTGAAAAAAATTACAATAGCAATCGATGGGTTTTCATCAACCGGAAAAAGTACACTTGCTAAACAATTAGCACAGCACTTAAAATATATTTATGTAGATTCTGGCGCTATGTACCGTGCCGTTGCCTTGTATGCTTTACAAAACAAACTAATAGATGGTGCGGGATTAAAAACCTCACAATTAATCAATGCGCTTTCTGCTATCAATGTCACTTTTATTTATAATGAAAATTTAAAAACATCTGAAGTTTATTTAAATGATGTAAATGTAAATAAAGATGTTCGTACTATGGCAGTCTCTAACGCCGTGAGCATAGTGGCTACCGTTGCAGAAGTTCGCCAACAATTAGTTGATCTGCAACAGCAAATGGGTAGTAAAAAAGGGATTGTTATGGATGGGAGAGATATAGGAACGGTAGTTTTCCCAGATGCTGAATTAAAGCTATTCATGACGGCCTCTTCTGAAACACGTGCAAAAAGACGCTTTGATGAACTAGCTGTTACGGAATCTAAAGTTTCTTTTCAAGCTGTATTAGATAATATTAACTCTAGAGATCATCTCGATTCAACTAGAGAAGACTCTCCACTTTATAAAGCCAAAGACGCAGTAGAAATTGATAATTCAAATTTATCAAAGGAACAGCAATTTGATCAAGTTATGTCATTGGTAAACACTAAATTATTGGCGTAATTATATTATTGTTTTTATTTTAGCATTCTATTTAATAAGCTAATTATTGCTTAATAATTTTCTCTCGTAAAAACAGCATAAAAAACATTAGGTATAATTGTAAATAAATCGTAAAATTGCACTCCTTTAGCATTCAATAGATTCAGTAAAGGAAATCATAATCATTTAATAACGCTTTTATAGTCGTGCTTAATCGAATCTAACGTCTATAAAATACAAATTTTAAAACAGCCATGGCTGAAGAAAAAAACACAAATGTGGAAGAAGTAATTGCAGAAACTACAGCAGTTGAAGTGCCACAACCAAACGAAGCTCAAGCAAATCCTGAGCAATTCCTTAAAGATTTTAACTGGCATAACTACGAAGAAGGTATCGACCCTGTTGATGACGAGAAACTTGTAGAATTTGAGAAATTAGTGGCTAGCAATTTTGTTGACACTCTTGATGATCAAGTTGTAGATGGTGTAGTTATTCATATTTCTGATCGTGATGCGATTATTGATATCAATGCAAAATCTGAAGGTGTTATTTCACTAAACGAATTTCGTTATAATCCCAACTTAGCTGTTGGTGATAAAGTAGAAGTATTAATTGATGTACGTGAAGACGCTACAGGACAATTAATATTATCTCACCGTAAAGCAAGAGTTATCAAAGCATGGGATCGTGTGATCGCTGCTAATGAGACTGGAGAAATCGTAAACGGTTTTGTTAAATGTCGTACTAAAGGGGGTATGATTGTCGACGTATTTGGTATTGAAGCATTTTTACCAGGTTCACAAATCGATGTGAAGCCAATTAGAGATTACGATCAGTATGTTAACAAAACAATGGAATTCAAGGTAGTGAAAATCAACCACGAATTCAAAAACGTTGTGGTTTCTCATAAAGCGCTTATTGAAGCAGATATCGAAATCCAGAAAAAGGAAATCATTAGTCAATTAGAAAAAGGTCAAGTTCTTGAAGGTATTGTTAAAAACATTACTTCTTACGGAGTCTTTATGGATCTTGGTGGAGTTGATGGATTAGTACACATTACAGATCTTTCTTGGTCTAGAATCAACCATCCAAGTGAGATTGTTGAATTAGATGAGAAAATCAATGTTGTAATACTTGACTTTGATGAAAATAAATCAAGAATTCAATTAGGTCTCAAACAATTAAGCAAACACCCATGGGATGCCCTTGGAGAAGAGGTTAAAATTGGAGACGAAATTGAAGGAAAAGTAGTTGTAATCGCTGATTATGGTGCATTTATTGAAGTTGTTGAAGGAGTTGAAGGATTAATTCACGTTTCTGAAATGTCTTGGTCTACTCATTTACGTTCTGCTCAAGATTTCGTTAAAGTAGGAGATAAAATTAAAGCTCAGATCTTAACTTTAGATAGAGAAGATCGTAAAATGTCATTAGGTATCAAGCAATTATCTGCTGACCCTTGGACAGATATTACTTCTAAATTCCCAGTTGCTTCTAAGCATACCGGAATTGTAAGAAACTTCACAAACTTTGGTGTTTTTGTTGAATTAGAAGAAGGTATTGATGGATTAATTTACATCTCTGATTTATCTTGGACTAAGAAAGTTAAACATCCAAGTGAATTCTGTGCAGTAGGAGATAACCTTGAAGTTGTAGTACTTGAGTTAGACGTAGAAGCTAGAAAATTAAGCTTAGGTCATAAACAAACAACTGACAACCCCTGGGATAAATACGAAACTGAATTTGGATTAAATTCTAAGCATACAGCTTCAATCGATGAGATCGTTGACAAAGGAGCAACAGTTAAGTTCAATGAAGATGTAGTTGCTTTTATTCCTTCTCGTCATCTTGAAAAAGAGGATGGAAATAAGCTTAAGAAAGGAGATGAAGCTGAATTCGTTATTATTGAATTCAATAAAGAATTCAAACGTGTAGTAGCGTCTCATACAGCTCTTTTCAAAGCGGAAGAAGTTAAGCATGTGAAAGCAGCCGTTAAAAAGGCAGCGAGTAGTGCAGCTGAAGCAAAACCTACATTAGGAGATGCGAATGATGCTTTACAAGCGCTTAAAGATAAGATGGATGGTAAGTAAGCCATAAATCTATTGTACAAAAAAACCCTTCTCATTTGAGAAGGGTTTTTTTATGCTTTATTTGTAATAAACTAATTATCTATAGAACCTAAGACCCGTTTCATAAAACTGTTTAAAGCTTCTTTTTGGCTAGTTCCGTCTTTAATCATTTTATGTACTTCAAGCGCTCCGTACATATTTGATATAAGTTCTCCTATGACATCTAGTTCTTCGTCTTTCAGACTAGGAACTTCTGTGAGTGCTTCTAGAGTTTCAAGCGTTTCTACGATATAATCTTCATCGTTGTCCTCAATAAATTGTGTTAAATGTTTAATTACTGGAAGCTTCATCTATAAGTTCTTTTAAAACGTCAAACTTATTCGTTTGGGTTTGGTTTATAAATTGTCCTGATTTAAAAACTGCAAACGTTGGTAAATTATCCACGGTTGCTAGTTTTCTACTTTCAGGGAATTTTTCCGCATCCACAATTACAAAACTAGCATCTGGCATTTCAGAGGCTAATTTTTTGAATTTTGGTTTCATGATTCTACAATTCCCACACCATGTTGCGGAGTATTGAACCACAACAAATGAATTTTCAGAAATAATAGTTTGTAAATTGTCTTCAGAAAGTTCTTGCATGATGAATATAGTTTAGTGTGATGCTAAATAGCTTGCAGTTCCTTTTGCATTAGGTGCCATTGCGTCTTTGCCTTCTTCCCAGTTTGCAGGACAAACTTCACCTTTTTCTTGAACGTGCGTGTAAGCATCTACAAGTCTTAAAAACTCTGCTACATTTCTTCCAAGTGGCATGTGATTTACACTTTCATGAACAACTGTTCCTTCTTCGTCAATAATGTAAGTAGCTCTGTAAGTTACGTTGTCACCTTCTACAAGTACAACACCAGTTTCTTCGTTATACGTTTCATCGGAGATGTCTAATATCCCTAAAGTAGATGCTAGGTTTCTGTTAGAATCTGCTAATATTGGGTAGGTAACCCCTTCAATGCCGCCATTATCTTTTGCTGTTGATAACCATGCGAAATGAACTTCTGGAGTATCACATGACGCACCGATAACAATCGTATTTCTTTTTTCAAATTCTGCTTTCGCCGCTTCAAAAGCATGTAGTTCTGTCGGGCATACAAAAGTGAAATCTTTTGGGTACCAAAATAAAAGTACTTTTTTCTTATTGTTGATTGCTTCTTCAAGAACGTTTACTTTAAAAGTATCGCCCATTTCATTCATCGCGTCAACATTTAAATTTGGAAATTTTTTCCCTACAATAGCCATAGTATTAATTTTTTAAATGATTTATTTTAAGTAAAGATACTGTTTGATATCTCTTTTTAGTTTAGTTGAAAATTATAATTTCTTATACAACTATAAGTTATAGTTATCTGTTGAAACTAGCCTAAATTAGGACTTTACTAATTTTTTTATTTTAATAGAAAATGCAGCAAACAATAGTGTCATAAATGGACTGATCCAATTAAAAAAAGCGAATACAAAATAATCAGCTACAGACACACCCAAAACGCCACTTTGATAAGCACCACATGTATTCCATGGAACTAAAACTGATGTTACCGTTCCTGAGTCTTCTAGAGTTCTACTTAAATTTTCTGGAGCGAGTCCTTTTTCTTCATATGCTTTTTTAAACATTTTTCCTGGGACTACTAAGGCTAAATATTGATCAGATGCGGTTACGTTTAACGCCAAGCAACTTGTTACAGTACTGGCAAATAAACCAAAAGTTGTTGTTGCAATACTTAGTAGTGACTTGCTAATTATTGAGAGCGCACCAATAGCTTCCATAACCCCTCCAAATACCATCGCACAAATAATTAACCATATGGTTCCTAACATTCCATTCATGCCACCTGCAGTAAATAAATCATTAAGTTCGCTGCTTGATGTTTCTACAGCTGTATTAACGGTTATAGCTTTCATCACGCCTTTATAGGCAGATTCAAAATTTAGAGTATCTGCTTGAGCAATAGTCATTACAATTTGAGGTTGTGCAATAATAGCAGCGATTGCTCCAAAAATAGTTCCAAGTAAAAGAGCTACTAATGGCGGTGTTTTTCTTATTATTAAAACAACAACTAATAAGGGAATGCAAAATAACCATGGTGAGATATTAAAGGCTCCGTTTATTGCTTCTAATTTATCTGTAATATCTGGACTTCCGTTGGTGTCAATATTCAATCCAATAATTAAAAAAATAATTAAAGTGATTATAATCGTTGGAACTGTAGTGTAAGCCATGTACTTGATATGGTCAAAGAGATCAGCTCCAGCCATGGCCGGAGCCAAATTGGTTGTATCGCTTAGAGGTGACATTTTATCTCCAAAGTAGGCCCCAGATAAAACGGCACCCGCAGTCATTCCTGCAGGGATCCCTAAAGTATTTCCAATGCCAATTAACGCTATTCCTACGGTAGCTGATGTTGTCCAGCTACTGCCAGTTGCAATAGATATAATCGAGCAAATAATAACAGAAGCAACTAAGAAAAAAGTTGGATTTAAAATTTGTAACCCATAATATATCATGGACGGAATAATGCCACTAATTAGCCAAGTGCCTGCCAAGGCGCCAACTAAAAGTAATATAAGAAGTGCCCCGGTAGTAGACTTCACATTTTCAGCAACCATTTCTAGCATGTGTTTATAGCTCACTTTCTTAAAATATCCTAAAACTGCTGCTACCGCTGCTCCTAAAAGTAATAAAAACTGGTTACTGCCACTTAAGGCATCATCTCCAAAGACATAAAACACATTGTAAAATAACATAGCTACCAGTGCAAATACAGGAATAAGAGCTTCCCAGATAGTCAGCTCTATAATGTTTTTAACTGGGCTGTTTTTTTTTGAAGTAGTATCGTGACTTTGCATAGAAAAGAGTATCAGTTATTTGAGTAGGTAATGTTACGATTTTAAATAAAATTTTGCAAGTTGTTTTGCTACTTGCTAAGTTGTTATCTTAATTTTGGATAGGAGGTAGGGTCCACTTCATGAAACATGTTGTAAACAGTTTCAAAAACATCCTCTGATGACGGTTTACTAAAGTAGTCTCCATCACTCCCATAAGCAGGGCGGTGTTCTTTAGCGGTTAATAGTTGTGGTTTGCTATCTAAGTGTTCATATACGTTCTGATTTTGTAGAATCTCATTTAGTATATAAGCCGAAGCAGCACCTGGAATATCTTCGTCAATAATAAGAAGTCTATTTGTTTTCTCAACACTTTTAGAAATATCCTTATTAAGATCAAATGGTATCAGAGATTGAATATCAATAATCTCAACATCAATATCTACTTCTTGCAACTCTTTAGCTGCTTTTTCTATAATCCGAAGAGTTGAGCCATAGGATACAATTGTTAGGTCAGCTCCCTGCTTAATAGTTTCTACAATTCCAACTGGTGTTCTAAATTCCCCTAAATTTGAAGGCTCTTTTTCTTTTAATCTGTAGCCGTTTAAGCATTCTACGACCATTGCAGGCTGATCACTTTCTAACAGTGTATTATAAAAACCAGCTGCTTTTGTCATGTTTCTAGGTACTAATACATAAACACCTCTAATTAAGTTTAATATACCACCTAATTGTGAACCGGAATGCCAAATACCTTCTAAGCGGTGCCCACGAGTTCTAATAATCATTGGTGCTTTTTGTTTTCCAAAAGTTCTATAATGCAGTGTTGACAAATCATCACTAATGATTTGAAGTGCATATACCATGTAATCAAGATATTGAATTTCCGCGATAGGTCTTAGTCCTCGCAAAGCCAAACCAATCCCTTGACCAATTATAGTAGTTTCTCGTATTCCTGTATCAGAAACTCTTGATTCTCCAAATTTTTCCTGAAGACCTTCCAATCCTTGATTGACATCTCCAATAGTTCCGGTATCTTCACCAAAAATTAAAACTTCGGGTTTATTACTTAATATTTTATCGAAGTTATCTCTTAAAATGACTCGACCATCAACAAGTTTAGACTTTGAGTCAAATACTGGAAGTACTTCCGCTATGTTAGTTGCTCTGGATTCTGATTCGCTGTACAATAAAGTACTGTATTTAGGTTGAATTTCTTTGAAATAAGAATTAACCCAATTGATAAGCTGGCTTTTAGCAGAACTATCTTCGTGAATTAAATATTTTAATATATTACGAGATCTACTAAGAATATCATTCCGTAAGGGCTCATTGATACTTTCCAGTTGTTTTATTATCTTTTGAATAAAAACGCTTTGAGAAGAAGTATCTGCAGCAGACTTCATTAATTGAATAACTTCTTGTTTTTCGGACTTAATAGGGGCACAAAAATCTTTCCATGCTTTTATCTTTCCTTCCTTAACACGTTTCTTTATGTCACGTTCTATAGATGTAATATTTTCATCTGTAGCGACTTCATTGGATATAATCCATTCTCTAAATTTCGTGTTACAATCATTAGATTGTTCCCATTTTAATCTCTCGGGAGTTTTATATCTTTCATGAGACCCCGAAGTTGAATGCCCTTGAGGTTGAGTTAATTCATTGACATGTATCATTACTGGAACATGTTCATTTCTTGCAATTTCACTTGCTTTTTGATAAGCATTAATTAGTTCAACATAATCCCATCCGTGAACCTTTAATATCTCGTAGCCATCACTATCAGAGTCTCTTTGAAACCCTTTTAATATTTCTGAGATATTTTCTTTTGTAGTCTGATGTTTTGCGTGTACAGAAATCCCATATTCATCATCCCAAATACTAATCACCATGGGAACTTGTAGAACTCCAGCCGCATTTATTGTTTCAAAGAAAACCCCTTCACTAGTACTCGCATTTCCAATGGTTCCCCAAGCAACTTCATTTCCAGATTTTGAGAATTTTTTAGCGTTGAACCCCTCTAATTTACGGTATATTTTTGAAGCTTGCGCCAGACCAAGCAGCCTAGGCATTTGTGCTCCTGTTGGAGAAATATCTGAACTTGAATTATATTGTTCGGTCAGGTTTTTCCAGTTAAAATTCTCGTCTAATGAGTGAGTTGTAAAATGACCCCCCATTTGCCTACCTGCACTCATGGGGTCATGAGCAATATCAGTATGTGCGTACAAGCCCGCAAAAAACTGTTCTATAGTTAGTTTTCCGATGGCCATCATAAAGGTTTGATCTCTGTAATAACCAGATCTGAAATCTCCTTTATGAAATGCTTTTGCCCAAGCAATTTGAGGCAGTTCTTTACCATCTCCAAAAATCCCAAACTTCGCTTTTCCAGTCAATACTTCACGCCGACCTAGAAGACTACATTCTCTACTAGTATAGGCAATCTTGTAATCGTTTAAGACATCAGCTTTGAAGTCTTCAAAAGTTATATCTTTGGTTGGGTCGTTTTTGATAAGCATTTCGGAAAATTCTAATAAGCTACAAATATAAAATATTTCAAGCTTTTGACCTATCCTTTGGATTGATAATTAATTGAGATATTAATAAAATAAGCATGTACAAAAGCTTAAATATTGCTGAATGTGTATTTATTAATTGATTTAAGTAAATTTAAATCAATATTCAATACCATTCCCTTCTAAATAAGCCAAAAAGAGCTGTTGGGTCAGCTGTAAATATAAATCTGATTTTTTGACTGTACTCAGGAGCAGCTATTTCCCATCCTAAGTTGGAGTAAACAGGAAAGAAAATTTCAAAATAGTTTGTAATTAGATTTAGGCGTATTCCTGAATCATAAACAAATTCAGCGCCTTTGCCTTTGTTTTTTATAAATCCAACATCGCCGTAGGTTTGGACGTATTTCCAAATAGAAGCGCTGGCATTTAATGTGGTTATCCATTGGTTAGCATAATAAGTCTCTAGACGGGATTTGAATCCACCATCTGCAATTATAATTTGTTGACTAAATATTCCTGATGATTCAAATTGTCCAAGATAATTATATTCGAACAAATAATCTGTTGGTCTATCTAAAGCAAAATCAAAGTATGTTTGATTGGTATCAATTTTTGAATACAAAAAAGAACCAGCAAAAAGCCTTAGATTATAAAAGCTATTTTTATTCGTTCGTTTTCTGATTTCATAGTTAAAGGCTACCTTACCAAATTCATTTGAAAATTGTGTATCTAAAAACCAGCTGTAATGTTTTTTATATCCTATGTTAGAATTTAGATATCTTATATTGAATACTCCGTAGGAAGGGAGCGCCATTTCATTTCCAAAAGTCTCTACATAATCCTTGTCTATACCAACATATCTCAAATTTAGACTTTCAAACTTATTTGATCTTAAGTTTGTAGCATCTTTAAAATTAAAAGATAAGTAAGGTAGGGTTCTTCTTACAAATAAATCCTCAGCAAAACTTGAGCGTGACATAAATAAGCCAAATTCAATATTGTAAAGATTTTGATCTTGAAAATAGGTGTTATATTCAAATTTAGTAAATCCTGTTAGTGTTTTAGAGTTAACACTGTAGTTAGGGGCAACTCCAAAAGTAAATGGTTTTTTCAAAATACCACTATTATTAATATTTAATCCCAAATTAAGACCATCATAA
Organism: uncultured Flavobacteriaceae bacterium; assembly: GCA_905181825.1. Taxonomy (GTDB): domain Bacteria; phylum Bacteroidota; class Bacteroidia; order Flavobacteriales; family Flavobacteriaceae; genus Hel1-33-131. The sequence goes on along the minus strand of CAJIZJ010000012.1, from coordinate 16,735 downwards.
ATGTTACGATATTCAAGAGTTGGCAAAAAGTAAAGTTGGTTATTATAGGGAGATACATAATCCTTAATAAGCCTCAGCTTAAAAGGTCTATTAAACAATGCACTTCCTTTGACTGATTTCCAGTTATTTTTCACATTAAACTCTGGAACTTTTTGATCATAGTTTAAAACATATTTATCCGCCAAATTATTAGCAACTACAAAATCTTTCTTTTTTCCGATTCCTGTTAACCATGTTTTTGTGAGTACCTTGCCGTTTTTAAGTGTGAATAATGACACAGGAGTTTGTCCCTTTTTGTTGTTTTTAATTGTAAAATAAACAGAATCTTTGGTGCTTTTAAGTTTTGTTATTTTGTAATCTATTTGTTGCGTATTTGTTATAAATGACTCAAAAAACCAACTGAGATCTTTATTAGTTTTTGTCTTAATGTACGATTCAAAATCATTAGTTGTTTTGAATTCATTTTTAGTTTCAACTACAAATTCTTTTATCCAATCTTCAATTCTCGAACCTTCCATAAAATCTTCTAGGAAAATCAATCCTTTAGCAGCTTTATATTTAGTTGATAAGTTAGCATTGAATTTTAATAATTCATCTTTGTGTAAGTTTAAGGCTTGGTCTCTTCCTGTCCTAACCATGTATAAGTAGGTTAGTTGGTATTGTTCATTATATTTTAACTTTGCTAAATTATAAGTCTTTATCCCCCACATATTAGCAAGCTTCCCAAGCATCATCTGGTCCTTGTAAAAGACATCAACAAAATCCATTAATAACACTGTTTCAAGTCCTGATTTAAGCCAATAGTCCTCTCTGGGATTCATTCTTAAATACTGGTCTAAGTAAAGTCTAATTAAGTTTTTGGCGACGGTTAACTCATATTCAAACTCTTTTGAAAATGGACTAAGAAAACCTGGAAGTAAATTTAAACCATATATAGGATGTTTTTTTAAATCCACTTTCGAAATCATTAAGTTTTCATGTGGATAAACACCTAGTCGGTCATTTAAAAAACCTACTATTTTTTTAAATGAATTAATTTGCTGATTTAATGATTCATCTGCATCTATATTATTACTTATTATATTTAAGTCCCCAATTTTAAATTTAAAAAAAGGAGCTGTGGAAATATTAAGTCTAGTATCTACTCTATCACTTCCTTCAAACGTAAATACATGTGTGTTTGATTTATTAACAACATTATTTAAATTTAACTCGGAAGAAGCACTGTAATTATGTGGGATTTCTAGGGTTAGCTTCAACTTAGATTTAGGGGTGTAATAATCATCAAGATTTTTATTGCTAAATAGTTTCCATTCAGAATCCTCAAAAACAGCTGGGGTTATATACCAGTAATTTAAAAAATAGTCTCCCTTTTTTGTAACTCCGTACTTAGTAAATCGATCGCTTTGAATTTGTAGCGTGTATTCAATAAAAATGGTAGTAGATGTAAAAGGTAATAAATCAGTTGTAAGCTCAATTTTAAATAAATCACATTGATTTTCAATGTAAGAATAGGATAGGGCTTTTTGTTTCTCATTTTCTACAGAATGAATTGTTGTAAAGCCTCTATTTTTTTTTCTAGGATTTAGTAAAGACCCATCATACTCTTCAACAAATCTTTTAGAAAGTGGGGAATCTGGGTTGCTAAAACTAGACCCCCAATCATTAAAGTATAATTGACTTAATGAGGAGTTAGAATTATTATAATACGTTATCTTTTGTTTAATTAAGATCGTATTACTTTCTATATTTAAGAATCCCTGAATTTGTATTTCATTTTGACTGCTGACAGTCATAAAACAAAATATAATCATAAGATTTAAGGAGAGTTTTTTCAACAATTTGAGGCTTAAAGGCTTTAAAATATTCAGTAGTTATTAATCTAGAAAATATTAGTTAGGAATTAAAAATTAGGGCTCAATTGGTATTCTTTATAGAAAGTGTCTAGTATTTCGATTACTTCATCAGATGAATCTACCAAATGAATTAGGTCTAGATCTTTAGCACTTATTGTTTCAAATCGCTCTAACAAGGTAGATTTTATCCATTCCATTAAACCACTCCAAAATGTTTTCCCAACCAATATAACAGGGAATTTTTCAATTTTGTGAGTTTGTATTAATGTAATCGCTTCAAACAGTTCGTCTAAGGTTCCAAAACCACCAGGCATTACAACAATTCCTTGAGAGTATTTTAAAAACATCACTTTTCTAACAAAGAAATAATCAAAATCTAAACTCTTATCGGAATCAATGTACGGATTGTTGTGCTGTTCAAAAGGCAATTCAATATTCAATCCTACGGAAGTTCCACCAGCCAAATGAGCCCCTTTATTTCCTGCTTCCATTATTCCGGGTCCACCCCCTGTAATAACGCCGTATCCAGCTTTTACAATGGACGTCGCAACTTCAGTAGATAGTTTGTAATAATCATCTTCTGGTTTGGTCCTTGCAGATCCAAAAATAGAGACACATGGTCCAATTTTACTCATTTTCTCAAATCCATTCACAAACTCTCCCATGATTTTGAAAATCGCCCAAGAATCATTCGTTTTTATCTCATTCCACCCTTTGTGTTTCTTTTCTGGTCCCATAATTTTAGATTTAAGTTATTACTAAGTTAGTTCTTTTTTTAAAAACCGTGCTGTATGGCTTAACTTGTTTTTTATTATTACTTCTGGAGTTCCTTGTGCAATTACCTTGCCACCTCCATTCCCTCCTTCAGGACCTATATCTAAGATGTAATCAACTGTTTTAATTACATCTAGGTTATGTTCAATTATAAGCACAGTATTTCCCTTATCAACTAACTTATTTAATACATCCATTAAAACCCTAATGTCTTCAAAATGAAGTCCAGTTGTTGGCTCATCCAAAATATATATGGTATTTCCAGTATCACGCTTACTTAGCTCTGAAGCTAATTTGATCCGTTGTGCTTCTCCACCTGATAAAGTGGTGCTTTGCTGCCCCAAAGTAATATAGCCTAATCCAACTTCTTTTATGGTTTTTAATTTTCTGTAAATTTTAGGAATATGCTCAAAGAAATCAACGGATTCTTCAATCGTCATGTTTAGAACATCACTAATAGATTTTCCTTTGTAACGAATTTCAAGAGTTTCTCTATTAAAGCGTTTTCCTTGACAGGTCTCGCATTCCACATACACATCAGGAAGGAAGTTCATTTCTATCACTCTCATACCGCCCCCTCTACAGGTTTCACAACGCCCACCAACTACATTAAAACTAAACCGACCTAATTTATAGCCCCGTATCATTGCTTCAGGTATTTTAGCATATAAAGCTCTTATTTCCCCAAAAACTCCGGTGTAAGTTGCTGGATTACTTCTCGGGGTACGTCCAATTGGGGATTGGTTGATGTCAATAACCTTGTCTAAGTTGTCTAACCCTTTAATTGATTTATAAGGCATTGGCTCCATGACCCCATGAAAATAATAGTTGTTTAGGATTGGATACAGTGTTTCATTTATTAAAGTAGATTTCCCACTTCCTGAAACTCCGGTGACTCCAATCATTTGTGCCAATGGAAGTTTTATAGAAACATTTTTTAAATTATTTCCTGTACATCCTTTTAGCTCTAAGAACTTCCCGTTTCCAGTTCTTCGATTTTTTGGGACTTCAATTTCTCTAATTCCACTCAAATAGTCTGCAGTCATGGTACCACTATTTAATATATCTTTTGGGGTTCCTTGACTGATAATCTCACCTCCATGTTTTCCAGCCATAGGGCCAATATCAATTACATGATCTGCTTGTTCAATCATATCTTTGTCATGTTCTACAACAATTACAGAGTTACCAACATCTCTCAATGCTATTAGAGATTTTATTAGTTTTTCATTATCTCTTTGGTGTAAGCCTATACTTGGTTCATCTAGGATATACAATACACCCACCAACTGAGAACCAATTTGTGTGGCTAAACGTATGCGCTGCGCTTCTCCACCCGAAAGTGACTTTGAGCTTCTACTTATAGACAAATAATCAAGCCCAACGTCTAAAAGAAATTGTAATCGCGTAGAAATTTCTTTTAGTATTTCTTTTGAAATTATAGTCTGGCTTTTAGATAAATACTTAGGGAGTTTCTTAAACCATTCCACAAGATCTACAATATCCATATCAGAAAGTTCTGAAATATTCTTGTCGTTAATTTTAAAGAATAAGGATTCTTTTTTTAATCGAGAGCCTTTACAGCTAGGACATTTAATTTTATCCATGTATGCTTTTGCCCATCGTTTAATTGAAGTAGAGTCTGAATTCTTATACTGACTTTCGATGAAATTAGCAATTCCCTCAAAATCTATATTATAGTTTCTAGAGACTCCTAAGGTTTTACTATCTACTGAAAATTTATCTTTTCCGCCATATAATATAATATCTAAAGCTTCTTTTGATATTTTTGAAATGGGGTCTGTTAGTTTAAAGTTATAGCGTTGAGCAATGAGCTCTAATTGCTTAAAAATCCAAGAGTCTTTTTGGGTGCCTTGTGGAGCTAGCCCTCCATTTTTAATAGATAAAGAGGGGTCAGGAATTATTTTATACGCATTTACCTTGTATAAGGTTCCAATACCGCTACAGTCCAAACAGGCGCCTTTTGGAGAATTAAATGAGAAATTATTTGGTTCTGGGTTTGGGTAGGATATTCCAGAAGTTGGACACATTAAGTTTCGACTAAAATAGCGCACTTCTTTACTCTCTTCTTCAATTACCATAAGTACATTTTCTCCGTGGTACATGGCTGTATTAATACTTTCGTTTAGTCTGCTTGTAGAGGCGCTGGTTTCATCAATTTTAAGTCTGTCAATAACAATCTCGATATCATGCATTTTATAGCGATCAAGCTTCATTCCTTTTGAAATGTCAACTATAACACCATCTGTTCTGACCTTTACAAATCCTTGCTTAGCAATTTGTTCGAATAATTCTCTGTAGTGTCCTTTTCTAGAACGAATTACAGGAGATAATATTGAAAGGCGTTTCCCGTTAAAAGATTCAAGAATCAGATCTTTTATTTGAAGATCGTTATAGCTCACCATTTTTTCACTGGTGTTATAGCTATAAGCATCTGCAGCACGCGCATATAACAATCTTAAGAAATCATAAATTTCGGTAATTGTTCCGACTGTGGATCTTGGAGATTTGCTAGTTGTTTTTTGTTCAATAGCAATTACTGGAGAAAGCCCATCAATTTTATCGACATCCGGACGCTCTAAACTCCCTAAAAACTGACGTGCATAAGCTGAAAATGTCTCAATATAGCGGCGCTGACCTTCTGCATAAATAGTATCAAATGCTAAGGAGGATTTTCCGCTTCCAGACATTCCAGTGATGACTACCAACTTATCTCTGGGGATCTTTACGTCTATATCTTTTAGATTATGTACACGTGCTCCTTTTACTTCTATAAATTCATCAAACTTGCTCATAAATCAGTTCTATAATCTCTTTTTATCTATTTAAAATATATCAATAGTTCCTTTGCCTTCTCTCAAAATAGTGATTTCAGAATCTTTAACTTCTACGACTGTTGACGGAGTGTTATCGCCATAACCGCCGTCAATTACCAAATCAACTTTAGAACTCCATTTTTCAAATATCAGTTCTGGGTCTGTGGTATATTCTAATAACTCATCTTCATCATGTATTGATGTGGATACAATTGGGTTTCCCAAACTTTTAACAATTTCTAAAGCTATCGTGTTATCAGGAATGCGAATTCCTACAGTCTTCTTTTTTTTGAATGGATGGGGTAGTGTACTTGCACCCGGCAATATAAAAGTATAGGGGCCAGGAAGAGTTCGTTTAAGAAGTTTAAATGTAGAGTTGTCTATTTGAGTGACATAATCACTTAAATTACTTAAATCCTGACAGATGAATGAAAAGTTAGAACGCTCTAGTTTTATCCCTTTTATTTTTGCTATTCTTTCAAGTGCTTTTAAATTTGTGATATCACATCCTAGTCCATAAACAGTATCAGTAGGATAAATGATAACCCCCCCTTTTTTAAGCACCTCAATTACTTTTTTTATTGCTTTTGGGTTTGGATTTTCAGGAAATATTTTGAGCAGTTCGGCCATTGTCTTTATTTTGTTTACGAAATGATTTCAAGCTTGGCAAATCGCAGTAACAACTTTTTAGATCCGCCATTTTCAAATTTAATTTCGGCTTTTAAATCCGCCCCTTTTCCTTCAATGTTTAGTACATTTCCTTTTCCAAATCTTTGATGATTAACCACGTCTCCAACGATTAACTTGTTGTCAAATAAGTTTGTGGTGTTTTTAGTGTCACTTACCTTCTTTAAGTTTTTTGGTGCTGTGATTTTAAAAGGCTCTTTTACTTTAGGTTTTGCTTTTAGATAAGCTGGTTTCTTATATCGTACCGTATTGGGCTCCACATCTCCAAAAATGTCTGCACTTAACATTGGGTTAAATCGCCGTTCTTCTTTTGGTGTGACAATTTCTAAATATTGCTCATCGATCTCTTCAATAAAACGACTGGGTTCAGCATCCACTAATTTTCCCCAACGGTACCTAGAAAGTGCATAGGTGAGGTAGGCTTGTTTTTCTGCGCGCGTTAGTGCTACATAAAATAATCTTCTTTCTTCCTCTAGTTCACTTCGCGTATTCATACTCATAGCACTTGGAAATAAATTTTCTTCCAAGCCAACGATATAAACATATTCAAATTCAAGTCCTTTTGCCAAGTGAATGGTCATTAGTGCTACTTTGTCACTGTCTTCACCTTCTTCATTGTCTAAGTCAGTAGCCAGGGCTACATCTTCTAAAAATTCAGCTAATGAGCCTGTTGAGTCTGCCAATTCCTGTTGTCCCTCTACAAAATCTTTTATACCATTAAGGAGTTCCTCAATATTTTCTAATCGAGTAATACCTTCTGGAGTACCATCTTTCTTAAATTCTTGTATCAATCCACTCGCTTTGCATACATGTTCTGCCAAATCAAATGCATTAACAGTCTTACTCATGACTTGAAAACTTTCAATCATGGTTGTAAAATTCTGGAGTTTTGTTTTAGTCCCACCGTTTATGTTAATAGGCAACTCATGAAGATGTTTAAGGACCTCAAAAATAGATTTATCATACTCGTTTGCAGAGACAATCAATCGTTCAATTGTTGTTTGCCCAATGCCTCGCCCAGGAAAATTAATAATTCGCTTTAAAGCCTCTTCATCTGAAGGATTAATAATAATTCGCAAGTAGGAGAGAACATCCTTTATCTCTTTTCGTTGATAGAATGACAAACCTCCATATATTCTGTATTCAAGACCTCTTTTTCGCAAAGCGTCTTCAATAGATCTTGATTGTGCATTGGTACGATATAAAACTGCAAAATCACCATTTTTAGCCTGGTTTTGCATTTTGTTTTCAAAAATGGAGCTTGCTACATAACGCCCTTCATCACCATCAGTTAAAGAACGATTAACGGTGATTTTTTCTCCAACCTCATTAGCAGTCCAAACCACTTTATCTAGTTTAGTTTGGTTTTTTTCAATAATTGAGTTAGCAGCATTCACAATGTTTTTAGTAGAGCGGTAATTTTGTTCCAGCCTAAACATTTTCACATCCTCGTAATCTTTTTGAAAGTTTAGAATATTGTTAATATTTGCGCCACGGAAGGCGTAAATACTTTGTGCATCATCACCCACAACACAAATATTTTGAAAACGATCTGAAAGTGCTCTAACGATTAAGTACTGCGAGTGGTTTGTATCTTGATACTCATCCACTAGAATGTAACGGAATCGATCTTGATATTTTGCCAATACTTCAGGAAAACGCGTTAGTAATTCATTAGTTTTAAGCAGTAAGTCGTCAAAATCCATGGCGCCTGCCTTAAAGCACCTAGAGACATATTCTTTATAAATCTCTCCCATTTCTGGACGTTTGGACATGACATCGGCTTCCTTAAGATCAGGGTTCTGAAAGTAAGCTTTTACGGTAATTAAACTATTTTTGTAAGAGGATATTCTGGACTGTACTTGCTTGTATTTGTAAATGTCTTTATCTAACTTTTTTTCTTTGATGATAGATGAAATCAAACGTTGAGAATCCTGTGTATCATAAATTGTAAAATTTGAAGGATACCCAAGCTTGTCCGCTTCAAAACGTAAAATTTTAGCAAACACAGAGTGAAAGGTTCCCATCCACAAGTTTTTAGCTTCACTATCTCCTACAATAGAAGCAATACGGATTTTCATTTCTCGTGCGGCCTTATTTGTAAAAGTAAGAGATAAAATATTAAAGGGGTCTACACCCTCACTCATTAAATAAGCGATGCGATAGGTGAGTACTCTAGTTTTTCCAGAGCCTGCACCTGCAATCACAATCATAGGACCCTCTTTTTGTAAAGTTGGTGCTAATTGAGCTTCGTTAAGTTGACTTAAATACTGTTTCAAATTCTATTTTTTATAAGATGTGAAATTAAGTAATGTTATTCGTAATTTTTAAAGGATCCCTTATAAATTATAAACAATTTATGAATCATTAAAAGAAGCGAATTTTTAATTTGTATACACGCTAGCAGGCTTCTATATTGAATGAAATTAGTAACTTGGCATTTATTAATTAACAATTAACTAATTTTATTAGAAATGGAATTTTTAGAAACTAATTTCAAATGGTTTTTTGCGCTTTTAGCCTTAATCATCGTCTACAAGTTCTCCAGAGACTATTTAAGCAATCAAAATAAGAAACATTATTTTTCACGTAATAGCGCTATAAAAAGTGATATCCTTCCTATCAAGTTACAAGCTTACGAGCGTTTGACGTTGTTTTTAGAACGTATGACGCCAACAAATTTACTCATTAGAATTCATCCTATTTCATCAAAAAAGGAAGATTATGAACAGTTATTGATTCAAACTATAGAACAAGAATTTGAACATAATTTATCTCAGCAAATTTATCTTTCTGAAGACTGTTGGAACGTGATTTTAACAGCAAAAAATACCACTATTCAAACTATTAGAAACTGTGACCTTGGCAATACGACCCAGACTGCAGATAAATTCAGAGAGTTAGTGTTAACTAATTCGATTGACAATCCTTCACCAAGTAGTATAGCTTTGGCGTATTTAAAAAATGAAGTTAATAAATTAATTGCTTTATAAATTAACAACGTAAAACTATTAACTTAGTTGCGTGTATTAAGATTCATAAAATTAAATAAGTAATTTATTAAAAATACATTGCAGACAGCGTCCATTCTTCAAACCCCTATAGATTATCTAAAAGGCGTTGGGCCCAGTCGTGCCGAAGTATTGCGCAAAGAACTTGGAATACATACCTATCAAGACCTGTTAAACTTATTTCCAAACCGTTATATTGACCGTACCCGATTTTACAAAACAACAGAACTTCAACCTTCAAATGCAGAAGTTCAAATCATTGGGCAACTCACAGGGTTTAAAGAAATTGCTCAAAAGCGGGGCAAGCGGCTTGTAGCCACTTTTAAAGACGATTCAGGGCATATTGAGCTTGTTTGGTTTAGAGGTCATAAATGGATTCGAGAGCATTTAAAAACACATACTGATTATGTTATTTTTGGAAAAGTAAACCTATTCAACGGCATGTTTAGTATGCCACATCCAGATGTTGAGCTGAAAACAGACTATGATAAAAGTCTCTCAAAGGCTATACAGCCCATTTATCCTTCTACAGAAAAGCTGGCAAACCGCGGCATCTCAAACCGGGTTATTTGTAAAGTTATGGAACAGCTTTTCCTACAGTTAAATGGTCGTTTTGAGGAATCCCTTTCTTTAGAAATACTTGAACATCAAAAACTCATTTCCAAAAGTGAAGCGCTTTTAAATATACATTTTCCAAAAAATCAAAAGCTGCTGAGTCTCTCACAGTTTCGTTTGAAATTCGAAGAACTTTTTTATATACAATTGCAACTTATTCTTAAAAATATTATTCATAAGTCTAAAATTAAAGGCTATCGTTTTGAGACGGTCGGCGATTACTTTAATACATTTTATAGAAAGCATCTACCGTTTGAGCTTACGAATGCTCAAAAAAGAGTCTTGAAAGAGATCCGTATTGACATGGGCAGTAATGCTCAAATGAATCGGCTTTTACAAGGGGATGTTGGTTCTGGTAAAACAATTGTAGCATTGATGTCTATGTTTATTGCTATAGATAACGATTTTCAATCGACTTTGATGGCACCCACAGAAATTTTAGCTTTTCAGCACTATAACGGACTGAAACCTTTTTGTGATTTAATTGGGGTGAAAATTGCATTATTAACAGGGTCGAGTAAAATAGCTGCTCGACGCATCATTCATGAACAATTAGAATCTGGCGAATTACAAATTATCATTGGAACTCACGCACTTTTAGAAGACAAGGTGAAATTTAAAAACCTTGGCTTGGCAATTATTGACGAACAACACCGGTTTGGAGTGGCTCAACGAAGTAAGCTTTGGAAAAAGAATGCGTGTCCGCCCCATATTTTAGTCATGACAGCAACTCCCATTCCGCGCACCTTGGCTATGTCTGTTTATGGCGATTTAGATATTTCTGTTATTGACGAGTTGCCTGCCGGAAGAAAGCCAATTAAAACCGTTCATCGTTATGATACTAAACGATTAAAAGTTATTGGATTTATAAGAGATGAAATTTCAAAAGGAAGACAGATTTACATCGTATACCCATTAATAAACGAAAGTGAAACCTTAGACTTTAAAGACTTAATGGATGGTTATGAAGGCATTGTTCGTGATTTCCCAATGCCAAATTATCAGGTGTCTATGGTACATGGACAAATGAAACCTGCAGACAAAGAATTTGAGATGCAACGTTTTGTAAAAGGCGAAACACACATTATGGTGGCTACTACAGTGATTGAAGTAGGTGTGAACGTGCCCAATGCATCCGTCATGATTATAGAAAGTGCCGAACGTTTTGGCTTATCTCAACTCCATCAGTTAAGAGGACGTGTAGGACGTGGAAGCGAGCAGAGTTATTGTATTTTAATGACCAGTCATAAGTTAGGAGAAAACAGTAAAACACGCATGCAAACAATGGTTCAATCTAGTGATGGTTTTGAAATTGCAGAAGTTGACCTTAAACTTAGGGGTCCGGGGGATATGATGGGGACTCAACAAAGTGGGATTTTAGAATTGAAAATTGCTAATATTGTTAAAGATAAAGATATCCTGTCCTTAGCGCGACATTGGGCTAAAAAGGTGCTTGTAGCAGATCCTAAACTTAGCGACCCAAAACATCAACCCATTACACAAACGTATATTAAAATGGGTAAGTATAAAAACATATGGAACTATATTAGTTAGTTATTGTTAAACAAAATATTTTTGTTGTTTATCAATAATTTTATTAAATTTGATGCAAATTAATAGTTCTATGAAAAAATCTTTCCTTTTCAAATCACTCGTCGATTATTTATACATTCTTAATGTTGGTGGTTTTCTATTACTGCTTACTACTATTTCTTTTGGTTTTGTTGAAATCAATGTAATAAAAGGGGGTGATGAACACTGGTCATTACTAGCAATTTCAATTAGTTGCATTAGTGTTTTAACTTGTATTGTCTTTTTAAGAGGGGTGTATTATTTAAGAAAAATGGCTCGACATTTATTGACCCATAAGTATTTTTCTAAACAAATTATTAAATGCCTAAAAATATCAGGAACCCACTTTTTATTAGCGGGAGTTATGTTTGTGGTTATTATGATTTTGGGATGGATTGGTAAATTACGTGAAGGTCTTTTTGAATTTGTATATGATATTAATCTAATGGTCCCTTTGTTTTTAATGATCATTGGTTTGTTTTTCATGATTCAAAGTGAAGCCCTATTAGTGGCCAAAAATTTTAAAGAAGAAAACGAACTAACAGTTTAAACGATGCCTATAATAATCAATCTTGATGTGATGCTTGCCAAGAGAAAAATAAGAAGTAAGGAACTTTCAGAACGCATAGGAATTACCACTTCTAATTTGTCTATTTTAAAATCAGGGAAGGCAAAGGCCATTCGATTTTCTACTTTGGAGGCTATTTGTAAAGCTTTGGAATGTCAACCAAAAGACATTCTAGAATACAGAGACTCATAACCAAATTAATATTTTTTGAGAAAGTTATGACTGAGAGTTTGAAGGTCTTTAAAAACAAGTCTAAAGTCTGCTTCAAAAAAGGCGTAAGAGGCTCTTAATTCTTCTCCTGCGGTATCCATACCAGACCTGTTTTTGGTTCGGCGATTCATACCTGCCAACACTCGATCAATTCCTTCTAGATTTGAATAAATCAAAAGCCAATTACCTTTAATCATGGTAGGAGCCATTTTTTGAATATTTTCTGGAAGTACTTCAAAGTTATCTCTCAATAGTTGATAAAAAGACTGAATATAATCCTCAAGGGGGGTGTTGGAATAATCTATCCAATTTTTGGCTAGAAAATGATCATAAAAGATATCAACTATAATTCCAGAATAATGACCGTATTTTTCATGAAGTCGTTTGGTACTTTTTCTAAAGGCAGGGTGTGAATCGGTAGCTGTGTCAATTTGGCGGTGTAGTAGGATTCCTTTCTGAATGTCGGCAGGGTAGGAGAGGTATTTCTTACCCTTTATACTATCCGCTACAAAGTTGCCAATCATTATGTCGGGTTGATTTCCCGAAAGATAAATGTGAGCTAAGTAATTCATATCGCAATAATATGAATACATTTTAATATAATTGATTTGAAGTCTTATATTTGTTTAAAATTTTAAATTAATGACATTAATAAAATCTATTTCTGGAATCAGAGGCACTATTGGAGGGTTTGTTGACACTAATTTAACGCCTATTGACACTGTAAAGTTTGCAGCTGCTTACGGTACTTGGATCAAGGAACAACGAACCAAGAAGTCTTACCGTGTGGTGATTGGTAGAGATGCCCGAATCTCAGGGGCGATGATTCAAAACTTGGTTATGAATACACTAATTGGAATGGGAATAGACGTGATTGATTTAGATTTATCAACCACACCAACTGTTGAAATTGCGGTGCCTTTAGAACATGCAGATGGTGGAATCATTTTAACGGCGAGCCACAATCCAAAACAATGGAACGCTTTAAAGTTATTAGACCATAACGGCGAGTTTTTAAATTCAGAACACAGCCAACGCGTATTAGACATAGCAGCGGCGGATTCTATGGAATTTACTGGGGTTGATGATTTGGGAGTGATTACCAAAAACCAAGCGTATTTTGATATTCATATAGACGCCGTATTAGATTTAGAACATGTAAATGTAAAAGCAATTGCAGCCTGTAAATTTAAGGTGGTTGTCGATGCGGTGAATTCTACGGGAGGAATTGCAATCCCTCTTCTTTTGGAGCGTTTGGGTGTTGAGGCAGTTAAATTACATTGTGAACCTAATGGTCATTTCCCTCACAATCCAGAACCTTTAAAGCAACATTTAACGGATTTGTCTGAAAAAGTAGTTGCTACTGGTGCTGACTTTGGAATTGCGGTTGACCCCGATGTTGATAGGTTGGCTTTTATGGACGAAAAAGGAGTGATGTTTGGTGAAGAATACACCTTGGTTGCTTGTGCTGATTATATTTTAAGTCATAAACCTGGAAATACAGTCAGTAATTTAAGCTCTACTAGAGCCTTAAGAGATGTGACTGAAAAATATGGCGGTACGTATACGGCAAGTGCTGTTGGTGAAGTTAATGTGGTTAATGCTATGAAAGCAAGCAATGCTATTATTGGAGGTGAAGGTAATGGTGGTATTATATATCCTGAATCTCATTATGGTCGTGATGCCTTAGTTGGAGTTGCCTTGTTTTTAAGTTTACTAGCTGAACGTAAAATAGCAGTGAGTACACTTAGAGCAAGCTACCCATCTTATTTTATGAGTAAAAAGAAAATCGATTTAAATCCAACGATTGATGTGGACGCTATTTTAGTGGCTATGGAATCTAAATATGCCCATGAACAAATATCTACTATTGACGGGGTGAAAATTGATTTCCCAAACGAATGGGTTCACCTTAGAAAAAGTAATACAGAGCCTATTATACGCATCTATACAGAAGCACCAACACAAGATACTGCAGACGAATTAGCAGATAAAATTATTAACGAAATAAAAGAAGTAGTAGGACTTTAAGCCTTTCGATGTTTCCAGCGTTTGTGGGTCCACAAATAGTATTCTGGAGCCTCGTATATTTGCGCTTCAACAAGTGCTAAGAAGCGGTCTGTTATTTCATAATCTTTAAATGATGTAGGGTCTTCAGCCAAGGTTTGAAACGTAGCTTCATAATACCCTCTTTTCATCCGTTTAACAGAAAAAAAAACGACCGGCATATCTAATTTTTTTGCGAGGGCTTCCGCGCCTGTATGAACTGGAACATTGATTCCCATAAAATCTGCCCAGTAGCGTGCTTTGTCCTTTTTCGGAGACTGGTCTGATGCAAATCCACTCATGGATAAAATCCCTTTTTTCTTGGCGTCCTCCATTACAGAAAACGTTTCTTTAGTGGTAATAAGATAACTGTTATAGCGGGCTCGAATTGATTTTACTAAGCGATCAAAATATTTATTTTGTAGCCTTTTATAGATCGCATAACTTCGGTGGGTAGTATAGGTTTGAAGAATAAAAATCCATTCCCAACTTCCGTAATGAGCACACATAAGTATGATGCTTTTGTTTTGTTTTTCAAAGTCGGTAATAATATCTAGGTTATTAAACTTATAACGCGCTTTCATGGAGTCAATCGAAATAGTCATTGATTTAATCGATTCGACAATCATATCACACAAATGGTGGTAGAATTTTTTGGTGATGGTTAGAAGTTCCATTTCTGATTTTTCTGGAAATACTAGTTTGAGATTTTCATAAACAGCTTTTTTTCTATACCCGATTACATGATACATTAAAACATATAACATATCAGAAACAGCATAAAGTAGCCTAAATGGAAGGATGGAAATAAACCACAGAATAGGGTAAATTAAAATGTACGCTAGTAATTGCATTTAAAAAAATTAAATTTACTTTCGCAAATATATAGTTTATTTAATATGTATCCCTTATGAACATTAGTATTTATCTCCTTATTATTATTGCCATTAACGTTATTTGTTCCTTAAAAGGATTTAAAGACCGTTCTTTTTTCGAGACCTATAAGTTTAATGTAGGTGGGATCAAGCGTGGAGAAAAACTGCGTTTATTAGTCTCTGGTTTTTTACATGTAGACCTACAACATTTGTTGTTTAATATGGTTACTCTCTATTTCTTTGCTAATAATGTTGTGGCAAGTGTGGGGCCTTTATATTTCTTTCTAATTTATTTTGGAAGTTTAATTTCTGGAAATCTATTGTCCTATTATTTTCATCAAAATGAATCCTATTATTCAGCAGTTGGCGCCAGTGGTGCCGTGACGGGAATCCTTTATGCTGCTATATTGTTATACCCTGGAATGGAACTGTATTTATATTTCATTCCTATTCCAATTCCGTCGTATGTTGTTGGAGTTGGTTATATGTTGTATTCTATATATGGTATGAAGTCTAGACAGGGGAATATTGGCCACGATGCGCATTTTGGAGGCGCTATAGGAGGTTATATATTAACATTATTAATAGTTCCTCAAGTTTTAGAAACGCACCTATGGATGGTTGTACTGTTAGCAATTCCAATAATTATTTTGTTTGTAATGCACAAAAACAACAAAATTTAGCACCTAACTCAAAACGCTACTAATCCAAAAGTTCCTTTATTTTTTGATCTAACTGTGAACCTCTTAATTTTTTGGCAATAAGGATTCCGTTTTTGTCAATGATAAATGTAGCTGGAATAGAGTTTACGCCATAAAGTTTTGCAATAGGCTCTTGCCAGAATTTTAAATTTGAAATATTATACCAGTTTAATTGATCCTTTTCAATCGCTTTAATCCAAAAGTCTTTTTGTGATTCACGATCAAGAGAGACACTGATAATCTCTAAGCCTTTAGGGTGGTATTCATTATAGAGTTTTACAAGGTTTGGATTTTCAATTCTGCATGGTTTACACCAAGAGGCCCAAAAATCAATAATGGTTACTTTCCCTTTTATTTTATTTAGTTCTACAAATTCGCCTTCTGGATTTGGTGCTGAAAAGTTAGGAGCTATTTGTCCAATCGCAACTAATTGAGATTTTTCAGCAAGTTTTATTTTTGTTTTTATTTGGTTAGAAATGATTTGATTATTTATGGTTTTAATCTTTATGGAGTTGTCAATTTGATCATAAGCCTCTGAAGCTAAATTCAGGTCAAATCCTTTTTGATCTATAACGCTATTCAATAATAACAATGAAAAGTCAGCATCAGTATTAGCTTTGATAAATTGAAAACCAAAATTTTTAAGTTCTATTCTTAAAGAATCCATTTGCTTTTTAAGCGATTTTGTTAGTGTGGGATCATTTTGTGAGGCCATAAGTACTTTACTTACAGAACTTAAATCATCTATTTGGGCTTTATATTCTTTTTTGTAGTCATTAAAAACAGCATTATTAAAGGAACCTTCTACGGTAGATTTGTAAATACTGTCTTTATAAACAACAACCTCAATGTTTCCTGGTTCTAAAAGTATGGTTGTTTGACCATTTACTCCATCAATAGTTAGGGACCGCATTTCAGTCCCTTCAATTTGACCTTTAAAAGTAAAGCCTCCTTTGTAAACAACAGCTGTATCTGTGGCAATA
>CAJIZJ010000011.1 GCA_905181825.1 uncultured Flavobacteriaceae bacterium | reverse complement strand
TCACAAATTTATTGTGAAGGCTTTTTTATGATTTTTCACAAAAAATTACTCTTTGTGTGCGCCGTCACAAAATGGTCTGTCTAGAGTTTTACCACAGTTGCAAAGTGTAAATCTATTTCGTTTAGCGATGGGGTTTCCCTCACTATCTAATAGAACAATATCTTTTGCATTTGTAACCACCACTTTTCCTGATGCAGTTACTTGAATTGTAGGGGCTGTATTTTGTTTCATAGTATTTGTTGTAAATAAAATTTTCTAAGAAAAGATAACTGTTTTATTATTGTAAACCATCACTTTACGGTCGAGATGTAATTTGATCCCCGTTGAAAGGACTATTTTTTCTAAATCGCGTCCTTTTGAAACTAAGTCATTAATAGAATGCGTGTGTGACACTCGAGTAACATCTTGCTCGATAATAGGTCCAGCATCTAGTTCGGCCGTTACGTAATGTGAAGTGGCTCCAATGATCTTAACACCCCTCTTGTAGGCTGAGTGGTAGGGTTTTGCACCTACAAATGCTGGAAGAAAGGAGTGGTGTATATTTATTATTTTGTGGAGATATTTATTTATAATTCCCTCAGGGATGATTTGCATATAGCGTGCTAATACAATGAAATCAATTTGATGTTCTGACAAAAGCGCTAGGTGTTTTCTTTCTGCCTCCACAGCGGTTGCCTTGCTTACAGGGACGTGATAAAAAGGAATGTCAAAACTATCAGCTATTGGTTTTAGTTCTAAATGATTGCTCACAATCAAGGGAATGTCCAAAGTCAATTCGCCAGACTTATAGCGCCCTAAGATATCATATAAACAATGGTCATATTTAGAAACAAATAAGGCCATCTTAGGTCTGTAGGCTGCAGTATATAACTCCCAATTCATTTTAAAATTGGAGGCTAGGGTTTTTTCAAATTCAGACTTAAAGTCCGAGTTATTGTAAGACGCTTTCTTAAATTCGCCCTCCAAACGCATAAAAAACACCTGCTGTTCTTGGTCTACATGTTGATCAATATACACGATATTACCTTTTTTTGAGGCAATGAAATTTGTGACAGCTGCAATAATTCCAGGCTGGTCTTTACAGTGAATCAGGATAGTAATTTTTTTCATGTTGTGAATTTAAGGAAAATTAAAAAAAATAGGGCTTGTAGCTGCTTTGTATTGAAATCAAAGTTCAATTTTTACATTTAATGAAGCTTTAAGTCTATTTATCTATGATTAATTAGGTCTTTTTATTGTCTTTTAGACAAACTATTAATTGCATTTAAAAACTATTAATTATATTTGATAAGTAAATATTTGACTTGTTTATTTTAGCTTTACAACAAACTATTAAGCGTTTAAAACTGAAAGGCAGTAGTAATTACAAATAGAATCACTTATAATTAACCACAAACGATTATTACCATGAAAAAACAATTAATTATTATCTTAACTTTATGCCTTTCAACGGTTGTTTTTGGGCAACGTAATTCGAATCGCGAATATTGGAATACCTGGCGTTTTACCCCAAAAGCAGATAAAGTTCAAAAGTTTGAAGCTGCAGTTGCACTTAAAACAAAAACTTTTAATTCAACTCCTGAGTTAGGGATTTTCACATACAAAGTCGTTACCGGTCCATTTAGTGGCACCTATGAACGTGTCGAGGCAAATAAAAAACCAGCACATTATGATTTAGATCGTTCTGTTGAGGCGGCTTATTGGGATGATAATGTTGGCAAGTATATTGCCAATGAGCAAGGGCAGAAAAGATGGCAACGCCTCAGCAATGGGTCGTATAACTTTGATCCTGCAACTTCCATTCCAGCAAAATATATCACGAGAACGGTATATGAGGTTAAAGCAGATAAAATCTTACACTTTAGAAGGCTAATGACAAGAGTTACCGAAATAATGGAGTTAAGAGAGATGGATGTTCATACTATTTTACTTAGACTAGTAAGTGGGGGTAGCAAAAATCAATTCGTAAGAGTAACAGGGTTCTCTAGCTACGAACAAGTTGTGAAATCAAGTGAAACTACATGGGAAGAAGACTATAATAAACTATTTGGTTGGGGATCATGGGATGAGGATATTAGAAACTTTGATGCCTCCTTGGAGATGTACGGAGAAAAAACAGAAACACTTCAATTAATGCCGCAGCTTTCTTCAGGAATGATGAACTAGTAGTATTATAAATATTAAAAACAATGAAAAGAATTAATTTTCACACGTTTTAGTAATTATTCAGTTATTTTTAAAAAAGGAGGGCAAAGCCCTCCTTTTTTTGCGTAAATATTTGTTAAAAGCCTTGTAATTCTAAATAAAGACAATATTTTTGTCGAATACAAATAACCTTTTTTCGGATGAAAACAAATAGATCGGATTGCCCATTGGTTAATATCTTAGATATTATTGGAGACAAGTGGTCTCTAATTATTGTTAGAGATTTATTTCTAGGCAAAATGACATTCACAGAGTTTATGAAATCTTCTGAAAAGATTGCTTCAAATATTTTGACTAATAGGTTGGAGTTTTTGATTAATCACAGACTATTGGAGGTGACCAAATTACCTAACGATAATAAAACAAAAATCTATTATCTCACAAATAAAGGAATTGATATGTATCCAATTATGTTTGAAATGATGTGCTGGAGTAAACGAAACCTAAAAAAAGATTTTGGACCAATAGGTCAGAAATTTTTTATAGATATTCAAGGGGTTTCTACTGAAGAATTTATCAAAACAGCTCAATCTACTTACCTCAAACACAGAAATCAGATTTTATCTGTATAATTTTACAGCTTCGCTTATTTTTATTAAATTGCAGATTGCAAGTATTTATAAACCAATTTAATAAAACGAACATGAAAAAATTAATTTACACATTAACATTTTGTAGTTGCTTATTTGTTAGTGCCCAATCTGCAGGTGTTTTTCTTGGAGATGGAGATAATAACGGTAAATCATTTAGTATTGGAAGTGACGAATCAGTTACTACAGTCCTTAAAATAGCAAATGATTATAGCGCCAAAGATTCCGAGGCCCTTTTGACAAACTATACAGAAAAATTTTCGACTCAGTCTCTTAATTGGGCCAAATGGTTAGGTTCTATGGAAACGATTACCATGAAACCTTATATGATTATTCCAGTAAAAATGGAAGGGTCTGAAAACACCATGGTATTGGCTTGGTCTACTGAAGACAGAAATTTCACAGACGGTTCTAAAGAAAATCTAAACCTAATGGAGATTTTTACGGTTGATAAAGAAAATAAAGTAACCGGATTTGCACAATGGTCTAACCGCTTGAAAGAAAGTAATTTTGGATTAAATTATGGCGGAAAGTTTATTGGTGATGGAACTTCAGAATATTCAGGACGTCCGTTAGTTTTTTCTAACAGGGGAGAAGTCGAGGCTATTGAAAAATTAGTTGCCGATTATAACAACAAAGATGCCGCGGCCTGTAGCGAAGCATTTGCTGTAGGGGCTGAGTTCTTAGACTCTGAAGGAACTAAAATGATTTTAAATGAAGATTTGTGGGTCAGCCTTTTTAATAGCTTTAAAGAGCAATCTTGGGAAGTATATTCAATTGTTCCATTAAAAATCCAAAATACTGATACCGAATCAGGAGTTACTGTTTTTTCTAGAGAGAGAAGAGTTCTTGCAGATGGTACTGTTTGGGAAAAGGAGCTCGTAGAGTGGTTTTACTTTAACAAAGACGGTAAGATTTCTAGAGCAACTCAATACGCAAGAAGTTTGCCAAAAGAATAATAGGTTAATCTTTATACTTATTAAAACCCACCTATCTTTAGGTGGGTTTTTTGTTTTACCCCACTCATTAACATTAACATCCTCTTATAATGATACAACTTAAATTTTCGTTAATTTGCATCAATTAATATTAATCTACAAATGAAAAAATTAACGACGGTTTTACTTTTTTTTATAAGCCTGGTAAGCTTTTCGCAAATTATAAACCCTGTGAATTGGGAATTTGGTTCTGAAAAGATTTCAGATACGGAATACGAACTTGTTTTTAGAGCTGAAATTGACTTTCATTGGTCGCTTTACTCGCAATTTGTTGAAGAAGGAGGTCCTTTACCAACGATTTTTTCATTTGAGCAATCTGACGCATTTGAATTAGTTGAAACCGTAGTAGAATCAGACTCAAATAAAGTCACACAATTAGATCCAGTGTTTGAAATGGAGGTTTCAAAGTTTTACGACAGTGCTGTTTTTAAACAAAGAATCCGCACTACCTCTCCAGCATTTAAGCTAAATGGAAATATTGATTACATGACCTGTGACGACAGCAAGTGTATCTACAAGCCTGATAACCCTTTTACTTTTGAATATACGTCCGAGTCAGGGTTCTCAATTGTTGGGGCCACCTCTATTTCGAACTCACAGGCTTCAGGAAACGCCAATATGGCTTTATACGGTATGACGCAAAATGCGATTCAAAAAGCAGCCACTAATTGCAGCGTTCAAACCACCTCTTTATCACAAGATATACAAACCTCTAACAACTCTCTTTGGCAAATTTTTGGACTGGGTTTTCTAGGCGGTCTTTTAGCTTTATTAACCCCTTGTGTCTTTCCAATGATTCCCTTAACAGTTAGCTTTTTTACAAAAAAAGGAGGCAGTGGCAATGACAAAAGTGGCATTTCAAAAGCTATTTTGTATGGTTTTTTTATTGTATTAGTTTATCTAGTTTTAAGCATTCCTTTTCATTTATTAGATTCCGTTAACCCCGATATATTAAACGAGATCTCCACAAATGTTTGGCTGAATGTTTTTTTCTTTATAATATTCATATTTTTTTCATTTTCTTTTTTTGGATACTATGAGCTTACCTTGCCATCTAAATGGACAAACTCTACCACTAGAGGAGAGGGAATAGGAGGGGTTCTGGGGATCTTTTTCATGGCACTTACCTTGTCAATCGTTTCTTTTTCGTGTACTGGACCAATTCTAGGATCGCTATTAGCCGGCTCTCTATCTGCTGAAGGAGGCGCATGGCAACTCACAGCTGGTATGGGAGGTTTTGGAGTGGCACTTGGCCTGCCTTTTGCGCTGTTTGCGATGTTTCCAAATATGCTCAAAGCACTTCCAAAATCCGGTGGGTGGCTAAACACAACCAAAGTTGTTTTAGGGTTTCTTGAACTCGCTCTTGCTTTTAAATTTCTTTCAAATGCTGACTTAGTAAAACACTGGGGTTTAATTACAATAGAAGTCTTTTTAGGGATTTGGATCGTAGTCTTTGCAGGTCTCGCCCTTTATATTTTTGGAAAGTTAAAATTCCCACATGATTCTCCCCTAAAAAAAATATCGTTTTTTAGAATTAGTTCAGGAGTTCTTGTCTTAGCATTTGTAATATATTTAGCGTCAGGGTTTAGAGTAAATAAAGAGACCGAGACCTTTACTCCATTAACCTTGTTGAGTGGTCTTGCTCCCCCCGTAGGCTATAGCTTTTTGTTTCCCAATGATTGCCCAAATAATTTTGACTGCTTCAAGGATTTAAAAGAAGGCGTTGCTTATGCACAAAAGGTTAATAAGCCTATTTTACTCGATTTTACTGGGTATGCTTGTGTGAATTGCCGAAAAATGGAAGAACATGTTTGGCCTAAATCAGCCATCAAATCATATTTTATAAATGACTATGTATTAATTTCTCTTTACGTAGACGATAAAAAAGAGCTGCCCGAGGCTCAAAAACTAACGGTCAATCGCCTAGGAGGTGGTACACGAGTCTTAGAAAACTACGGACACAAATGGGCGCATTTTCAAACCCAGTTTTTTCAATCGAACTCTCAGCCCTATTATGCGCTATTAAGCCCAGATGGGAAGACACTATTAAATCCTCCGGTTGGTTATACTCCAGACGAACAAGATTATAAAAGTTTTTTAGACTGTGGACTGGAAGCTTTTGAAGCACTATCCCCTCCAAATTACAAATAATTGTCAAAATAATTTTACTAACTTTGGAACAAATAAGATATAAAAAATGATAGATAGCTTTTTAAAATTTTTAGAACTTGGACTTTACCACATCGTGAGCTTTAGTAGTTATGATCATATACTGTTTTTGGTGGTTCTATCGGTCCCTTATGTCTTTAAGGACTGGAAACGACTACTGATACTTGTTTCTTTTTTTACTTTAGGCCACACCCTTAGTTTGCTTTTGGGGGTTTATGGTATAATAAACCTAAAAGTGAATGTAGTAGAATGGCTTATTCCGTTCACGATTATCCTTATGGCCTTGTATAACGTATTTTCAGCAGGCAAATCATCTAAGCACTCTAATCCTGTAATTATAGTTTGTTTGGTTTTATTTTTTGGTCTCATTCACGGTTTAGGATTTGCCAATGCATTTGTGTCTGTGGTCCGATCAGACGAGAGCACCTTATTGTCCATCATAGAGTTTGCTTTTGGACTGGAACTAGGGCAGTTTGTAATTGTTTTTTGTGTGTTGTTTTTTGGCTTCCTGGGACAAACAATTTTTAGATTCTCTATTCGTGACTGGATAATGGTTCTTTCGGCAGTTGTGATAGGTCTAATGCTTCCATTAATTCTTAATAGCTCACTATTTTATTAAGCATTATTTGTATTTAAAATTTCTAGCTTATATATTCGTTACTGCGATTAAACCCTATTATTAATTATGACGACACAAAAGCAACTCAAGTACGATCAAGCCTACCTAAGAATGGCATCAGAATGGGGCAAGCTATCGTATTGCAAGCGTAAGCAAGTCGGTGCTATTATTGTTAAAGATCGAATGATTATATCGGATGGATACAATGGAACTCCAACAGGTTTTGAGAATTTTTGTGAAGATGATGAAGGGTATACAAAATGGTATGTGTTACACGCAGAAGCTAATGCGATATTAAAGGTTGCAGCCTCTACCCAATCCTGCCAAGGATCCACCCTCTATATCACTTTATCTCCCTGCCAAAGTTGTAGTAAATTAATACACCAAGCAGGAATTACTAGGGTAGTTTATAGCGCAGCCTATAAAGATATATCAGGGGTTGAATTTTTAGAAAAAGCAGGTATTCAAGTCGAACTACTAACGCTTTAATTTGGCTTTACTAAACCCCAAGAATAGTCCCTTTTTCATAGCAGTATTATTGGCTGTGGGGATTTATATAGGCACCAAATTAAGTGCTGGTTCGACCGCATTCTATACCAATTCACAAAACAACAGTAAATTAAAATTAAACCGTCTTATCGACTATCTAAACGATGACTACGTGGACGCGGTTAACACTGACAGTATAGTGGAAGGAGTTATTAATAATATTTTACAAAACTTAGACCCTCATTCTACGTATATTTCTAAACAAGATATCGCTTCTGTAAACGAAAACATGAAGGGCGGTTTCATCGGGATAGGTGTTCATTTTTATGATTATAAAGACACAATTTCTGTTATTCGTGCCATTAAGGGCGGGCCAAGTTTTCGTGCTGGGATTGAGGCAGGCGATCGTATTTTGATGGCAGACAACGACACAATTCACGGACCCTTTTGGAGCCAAGATAAAGTGATACAAAAATTAAGAGGTCCCAAAAACTCAAAAGTTAGATTGCAAATAAAGCGAGCAAATATAGATAGCTTGCTAACCTTTGAGGTCATTCGTTCCGAAGTTCCCATTAAAAGTGTAGACGCCTTTTTTATGATGAGCCCAACCCTTGGCTATATTAAAGTTAATCGCTTTGCTGAAAGTACTTATTTAGAGTTTGAAAACGGAATTGAGCACTTGATTTCAAAAGGCGCTATAAATCTAGTGTTAGATTTGCGTGACAACCCTGGAGGGTTTCTGCAAATCGCCGAGCAAATGGCAGATGAGTTTTTAGAAGCAGGTAAGCTTATCCTATTCACAAAAAACAAGTCTGAACAGCTTATTGAAAGCTATGCCAGCGAAAAAGGGCGCTTTGAAAACGCGGAGGTTTATGTGTTAATTAATGAAAACTCAGCTTCTGCAAGTGAAATTATAGCAGGAGCACTTCAAGATAACGATAAGGGAACTATCATAGGTCGACGTTCATTTGGAAAAGGATTAGTTCAGCAAGAAATGGCCTTGGGTGATGGGAGTGCAATTAGACTTACCACAGCAAGATATTACACTCCCACAGGCAGATCAATACAACGCTCATATGTTGGTGGGTCAGAAGCTTATTACAACTCGTACTATAAGCGATTGGAAGATAGAAACAAAGATCAGACAGATTCTGAATTTAGTCAAGACAGTCTTAAGTATATAACGCCTAAAGGAAAGGTCGTGTACGGCGGTGGGGGTATAATTCCAGATATTTATTCACCCTATGACCCAATTTATAATAGCACCCTGTTTGAGTTTCTAAAAGGAACGGGTGTTATAGATTTCTTTGTTTTTGAACAACTAGACAAACATCGTGGGCGTTACAAATCGGTATCTGAATCACAATTTTTAAAGGAGTTTGATATATCAAACGAGATTTATCAACAATTCCTTAGCTATTTGAATGCGACTGCTGATATTGAAGTCCCCGAAGGTATATCTTTTGAAGCAGCCTTAAAAGTACTTTTGAAATCTGCCTTTACAAAGCAACTTTTTGGAGACAGTGCCGCTGCAAAAGTACTACTCAAAATTGATCCAATTTTGAATAAAGTAATTGAACTAGAGTCTTTGTAAATTTTTAGATTAAGACTTTTCTTTTACGGTTCGATCTATTTTTTTAACGACTCTAAGTATCGTAAGTATAAGAATTGCACAACCCCCGGCCAAAGCGGTAATAATTGCAGTATAGCTTTCATTTTCAAAGGGTGCAGAAGTATTTATTTTCGAGAGATTAAAAACAATAATAGCAATGGCTAACACAGATAATAAATAAGTCAATAGTCGCATATTTATAATAAAAATTTAATATTAGAGGTAAATAGTTTGACAGCGATTGCCAGTAAAACAACTCCGAATACTTTTCGAATAATATTTATTCCATTTTGACCAATCATTCGCTCTATTCTAGAGGAAGTCTTGAGGACTAGGAAAATGACAAGTACGTTCACAACCACAGCAATGATGATATTTTCTGTATTAAACTCAGATTTTAAAGACAATAGTGTCGTGAGACTCCCAGGTCCAGCAATTAAAGGAAATGCTAAAGGAAAAACAGACGCATTCATGTTGGCGCCTTCTTCCTGCTTGTACAGAGTAATTCCAAGAATCATTTCTAAGGCAATAAAAAATAAAATAAAAGCCCCAGCGATCGCAAAAGAATGTACGTCAATTCCGATAAGTGTTAAAATACTTTCTCCCAAAAACAAAAATACAATCATGATAGCTCCTGCAATAACTGAAGCTTTTCCACTTTGAATATGTCCTGCCTTTTTACGAAGATCAATAATGATAGGAATGTTTCCAACAATATCAATTACCGCAAAAAGCACCATAAATGTCGTTAAAATCTCTTTAAAATCGAAGCTCATCATTAAATATTATATCTCTACAAAGGTCTAATAAATAATTATATTTACAAGTTTATTTTGAGCGATTATTTTCGTTATGAATGTTTACAATTAATAGTATATTTGGGACATGTTTCAATTAGGAAAAACCATAGTCTCAGAAGATATTATTGAGAAAGATTTTATTTGCAATCTTAGCGCATGCAAGGGGGCTTGTTGTGTGGACGGAGACTCTGGAGCTCCTCTTGAAGCTTCAGAAGCGGACATTTTGAAAGACATTTACCCTGTCATAAAACCTTACTTGCGCAAAGAAGGTATTGCTGCAATTGAAGCTCAAGGCACCCACGTTGTAGCTGAAGATGGTGAGCTCGAAACTCCTTTGGTTAATGGAGCAGACTGTGCCTATGTAATTTTTGACGAAAAGCAGACGGCTCTATGTGCTATTGAAGAAGCATATAATCAAGGAGATGTGACCTGGAAAAAACCAGTATCCTGCCATTTATACCCTGTTCGTGTTAAAGATTACAGTGAGTTTTCTGCCGTTAACTACAATCACTGGCATATTTGTGACGCTGCCTGTACGTTAGGACAAGAGCTTCAAGTCCCTGTTTATAAATTTGTAAAAGAGGCACTAATTAGAAAGTTTGGAGAGGATTGGTACGCCGAGTTAGAAAAAGTAGCAGCAACCCATAAATAATAATAAAGTTGGAGCCTTTGAATTCCATCCCTCATTTGTTTAACTGCCAAAGACGCTTATGTTTTTTTACTAATTTAATAAGCCTAAAATAAATCCCCTTTTTTTTTGGTATAAAACCCATTCTTTTACCGTAAGAGAGAGCGATTGGTTAAAAGACTAACAAACAGTATTTTACGACATCTATGCCTTTTTATTTGTGTAGGAAAAAACTTACTCGTTGTTAAAAACTTACAGGCAATGTTTATAAAAATGACTTTCATTTCAGGCAACAATTTTGAACCTTTGTTAACCGCACAATAGTGTGGTGATTTATTTCAAAATTTTAAATATTTTTCCAAAACATGTCACAAGTAGAACCAATTTTACAGCCAAACAAAGATAGATTTGTTATTTTCCCAATCCAACACCACGATATATGGGAGTGGTATAAAAAATCAGAAGCTAGTTTTTGGACTGCTGAAGAAATTGATCTACATCAAGATCTAACCGATTGGAGTACAAAGCTTAATGATGACGAACGTTATTTCATCAAGCACATCCTTGCTTTTTTTGCGGCTAGTGACGGAATTGTAAACGAAAATTTAGCTGAGAACTTCGTCAATGAAGTTCAATACAGTGAAGCTAAGTTTTTCTACGGATTCCAAATCATGATGGAAAACATTCATAGTGAAACGTATTCACTTTTGATAGATACTTACGTTAAGGATGAGGTAGAAAAAGACAAGCTGTTTAATGCTATCGAAAACTTTCCTGCGATTAAGAAAAAAGCAGACTGGGCATTGAAATGGATTGATTCTCCAAGTTTTGCCGAACGCCTTATCGCGTTTGCAGCGGTTGAAGGTATTTTCTTTTCAGGTGCATTCTGTTCTATATTTTGGCTTAAAAAACGTGGCCTAATGCCTGGATTGACATTCTCTAATGAGTTGATATCAAGAGATGAAGGCGTACACGCTGACTTTGCAGTTCACCTACACAACAAACACCTGATAAATAAAGTCCCTAAAGAACGTATTCGAGAAATATTATTAGATGCGTTAAATATAGAAAGAGAATTTATTACAGAGTCACTGCCAGCTAGTTTGATTGGAATGAACTCTATATTGATGTCTCAGTACTTAGAGTTTGTAACCGATCGCTTGTTACAAGAATTAGATTGTGAAAAAGAATACAATACAGCAAATCCATTTGATTTTATGGATATGATATCGCTTCAAGGAAAGACAAATTTCTTTGAAAAAAGAGTTTCTGAATATCAGAAAGCTGGGGTTCTAAACAAAGAAGAAGACACCAATAAATATAGTTTCGATTCTGAGTTCTAGGAATTACCCACTAGAATACGAACTCAAAACAGATTAAAATCGCTTACAACCAAACTTTTAACCTCCTAACTAACGGGTTAAAACATAT
>CAJIZJ010000010.1 GCA_905181825.1 uncultured Flavobacteriaceae bacterium | reverse complement strand
TAATCACAGTTCATTTATAAACTATTTTAAAAACAAAAACGCCTATCTAAAGATAAGCGTTTTGTATGTAAAGTGGAATGTGTTTAGTAACTCCACATATCTTGTTCTTTATTTCTAACTTTCTCTTTAATACGTTCAGATTCCAACAACTGCATAAGGGCATTCTCAGGGATGTACTCCTTCAAACTTCTGTCTTGAAACACGTTGTCTTCTTTGTATATGAAAGCTGAAAAACGTCTTGAATTAATTAAATGATCAAAGTTAACAGGCTTAGAGGTATTTGCTTCGTTAAAAGCCTCTGCTTCAAATAACACCTCTCTAGTATCCGGATAAAACATCCAAAACATTGGGACTGGCACAACCTTTTCATTAGGATTATCAATCAACTTAGATTTTTGAGATGGACTAACCATCACAGGAGCAATAGCAATTGGTCTGTATTTTAGCTCTGCTTGACGCTTATCAAAATACCAGACGCCTTTAATTCTATATTCAATTACATCTGCATAGTCAAATACCGACTCATCATAATCTTCTGGATCAAGCAAATTGTTATCAAAAATTAAACGTTCCATTTCAGTATTAAATTTAGCAAACTCTTCATCATCCATCTGAGTTTCATCAACTCCAGTATATTCACCAAGATCAACCTTGTTTAAAATAAGGAACCCTTTTCTTGAGCCTCCTTCGTTCTCAATTCTCTCTTCTCCTATACCTTCGTCTTTACCTGCTTTAATTTTTCGATACCTTAAACTTTCGTTAAGCTCAAACAAGTCGATCGGATCCTTTAAGATATCTGATTTGTAAATTTCAATAAAATCATCTTTGGCATTTGTTAACAAGTAGTGAATTAATGGTCTTCTTTCTACCCTTACAAGAGTAGTATCTGCAGGGAAATACAAAGGAAAATTTACACGCTCATCTAAATCTATAGATTCCCAAACAGTCATTGAAAATAAAACATCTCTTTCATTAACATATGCATAGGCTAGAGGACCTTCATCTTCGCCTATAATGAGCTCATCGATTGTTTTTTGCCCAATTTCATCAGGAGACTTTGCATTTAAAATATTGCGCTGTCCAAGCACCGAAGCTGGTAGAATCAAGATTAATAAAAGTAAATATTTCATTTTTTTTTAATTTGTCAATTGTATAATTACTGGCGCAGCTTCAGGGATACGAGCAGATACCCCTTGCACTCTGACTTTAATATTATCTATTGTGATTGATGATCTTTTAGGCGCTCTCCTAACAGCTTCTTTAGCTCTATCGTCTAATCTATTCCTACCACTTACAGTAATCGGAGTTTGTCCAGATATCGTTATGTCAAAAGAATAAACCGATGGTTTTAAATCATAAACAAAGTCTCCAAAATCAGCTAATATCTGAGAAGTTAAAACAGAATTTTTATTAAGTCTAATAGAACCTGATTTTCCGGAAATTTTTCCTTTTGGATTAGGAATTGACTTAATTCTAAACAATTGAGTAGAAATGACTTTAGTGTCATCGTCTAAGGTTGCTATCGCAGAGATTAAAGCTTCTTTTCCAGTAGATGGAACTAAGACATATTTTCCATTACTGACCTTTCTAATTGTAGACTCACCATTAACTGAAACATTTACTTTATTATCAGGAACTCCAGCAAAAGAGATACTTAATGGATTGTTAAGTCCTCTATAAACAACATTCATTTTATCATTTGCAATAGAAGCATCATCAGGCCTTGGTACTACAACATAGTTACCAACAATAGGGATCTCTAACGGTTTTCCATCTTCTAAAAATGTAAAACGACCATCAATTTTTTGCTCGCCTACAGAACCAACATTGAAGTCTAACTTCGCTGCCCCTGTTGAGTCAATTGCTTGAGATATATCAATCTCCTGGCCATTAACCGAAAGTTTGGTTGGAATTACATTTGCATATTTACCTAAAACAACACGCCCTTGAAATTTTTCACCTGCAAAAAATGCTGATTTATCTGCCAGAACAATGGCTTTATAATTTTTCAAAGTAACTGCTTCTGTAAGTGTATTTCCTAAAAACAGGTTAAACATACTCGCCTCGGTTACTTTAACATCGTTCTGTATAGCAGTAAGCTTTGTGTAAGAGGCTATAGCTGGAAATCCTTGATAATTATAATCCAACCAACCCTTTTCAACACCATCTTTGTTTTTTATTGGACTTGTATCAAATCTTCTATCAAAAGCTTCAACTGCTTTCTTATATTTTATGTCAGTCCCTAAAACCTCTTTAATGTCTAACTTATATTTATCAATTGCAACCATTACAGCGTTTCCAGCCTTGGTCAACCGATCTCCTGTAAACCATTTTTCATCAAGAATATCAGTTTTATCCATTTGTTCAAATGGAAGTTTGCCAGTATCTGGATCAATCGAATATCCTCCAGTTTTTAATAAATCGATTTTTAAAGTTTCAATGTATTTAAAGAAATCATCAGAAATAGCACTTACCTGTTGTGCCTTGTTTGCTGCAAATGCAAATTCTTCTGGTTTTTCTTCTCCTTTGCTTATCAAATCAGCTAACAAGGCACTGTTAGATGTTGATGTTAAACTGTTTGACTCTGCAAACTTAGCTTCCATGAGTCCAAATGCGGACAGTACTTCTTTTGACATGTTCATAGCCATCATTGCGATGAATACCAAATACATCAAGTTTATCATTTTCTGCCTTGCGGATGCTTTTCCTCCTGCCATGTTAATTAATTTTTTAGATTAGTGATTGATATTAGTTTCAAAAACTAATTATTTTTTATTCATTGCAGATAACATGCCTCCGTAGACACCATTCAAAGAAGAAAGGTTAGATGCTAAAGATTCCATTTGCTCTTTTAATTTTGTAGCATTTTCAATCGAATCTTGATTGATTTCAGCTTGACGAGTCGCACTGTCAAGTTGTGCTTTGTAAAGACTGTTTATAGATTCCATTTGTGCCGCAGCTTGCGCCATTTGATCGTTGTATTTTTCAGAAGCACCTGCAGATCCACCCATACCAACAGCAGCAGAGTTTAAATCTCTTATGCTATCCCCTAAGCTAGTTACTAGGGCACCGTCAATCTTAGCTTCTTTTAATAAACTATCTAATTTTTTGGTAAGTACACCTTCTGCGGTTTCTTCTTTACCCGCTTTAACTTTGGCTGACCCACCAGAAAGTTCTGGATAAGCTATAGTCCAATCTAAATCATCGGATTGTTTTTCAAAAGCAGACCATGTAAATACAAGTGCTTCAACAATCATTCCAGCGGTTAAAATTGCAGATGCAAAAGGCCAATGTTGTATTTTAAAAAGTGCTCCAACAATAACAATTGCTGCCCCAAGTCCGTAGACCATATTTGTGATTGTAATTTTTCCTTCTTGTGCCATAATATTAGATTTAAAAAAAGTTATTAGAATTTAGATGATTTTGATTTAGTTAATTTTAATTGGTAGCTTCATTAGCAGTTGCGTCAGTACCCATATAATCTTGTACAGTACGGAAGCCAATATAACTTCGAGCTGAATCGGCATATTCGTAGTCTCTAGAACTTACTTGTAAAAAATAAGCAACATCTTTCCAAGACCCACCACGAACGACTTTACGTTTATTATCATCATCATTAACACTCGGATTGATCGAGGACGAATATTCGTAAGAAGATTCTTCGTATGAAGACATCACCCATTCCGAAACATTTCCGGACATATTATATAAGTTGTAGTCGTTTGGCTCATAGGCATCGGCTTCAACAGTATACAACGCTTGATCGGCTGCATAGTTACCTCTTAAAGGCTTGAAATTTGCCATAAAACACCCACGGTCATTTTTAGTGTACGGGCCACCCCAAGGATAACTCGCCCCTTCAAGACCTCCTCTTGCGGCATATTCCCACTCTGCTTCAGACGGCAAACGAAAGGAATTTACAAACTGCTTTCCTTTTGATTTTTTATAAGAGTTTTTCAATAAAGTTCGCCATTGACAAAATGCTTGAGCTTGATCATGCCTAATACCAACAACCGGATAGTTTCCATAAGCTTCGTGCCAGAAATAGTCATTATGCATTGGCTCGTTGTACGAATACTCAAAGTCCCTAACCCATACAGTCGTATCTGGATAGATGTCAATACCTTCTGGGAAAGGTCTTATTATGTATTTGGATCGTGAAGCTCCTTTGTCTTTAGCAGCAGCTTGAGAATCAAAATAAGAATAATCAAAAAGAAACTGATCTACATCCCAGGTACGCTGTCCGTTATAAGATTCTTCCATAGGAAGGTA
Source organism: uncultured Flavobacteriaceae bacterium (assembly GCA_905181825.1). Lineage (GTDB taxonomy): Bacteria > Bacteroidota > Bacteroidia > Flavobacteriales > Flavobacteriaceae > Hel1-33-131. Next base: position 76,704 of record CAJIZJ010000010.1, on the reverse strand, counting down.
CATATTGTCTAACACTTCTGAATACAGTTCATCTGGATATTCATCAGTTTCAAATATCAAATCCACGTCGCGGTTAAGCTTTCTCTGCTCGTCTCCATATATATCTATCATGTATTTTTCGTAAGGTGTTAAATCTTCGTCTTCAACAGAAATGTAAGCATACGCTCCTATACCACTTTCATCTTCCGGCGTCTTGCCTTCTAATTCGGCCATTTCTGCAAGTTTTAACCTAAGTATTGAATCTCTAACCCAAAACACAAATTGACGGTACTCACTATTAGTTATTTCAGTCTCGTCCATATAAAATGAACGTACCGAAACAGTTCGAGTTGGTGCATCCTGAACATCTGCTATATCATCATCGGATTTTCCCATGATAAAAGCACCACCAGGCACTAAGCTCATTCCATAGGGCTTCTCTGGGTGCCATTTCTTACCTTTGACCCCAACTAATTCACCCTTATCACTTGATCCACAACTGCTAACAAATGCAATGACTAACGATATTAAAAATATTTTTTTCATATGTAAATAAAAATCAAGGAAATTAAATCCTGAAAAAATTTTAGTTTGTAAACTTATCTATATATTTCCTAAAAAGCAACTTTATTTTTGTTGAATGTTATCAAATAATAACATATAATTATAAATTTAATTTTTCTTGTATGCTTTGTACCAGCGCTCAGGGATAATTCCTTTAGTAGCGCTTTCGTAATCTTCATGCATACAGGCTAATAACGGATGTTGTTTAGATTTAGTATTTGAATACTCTAAAAAAGGAATCTCAATCCACCAGCGGCCGGTCTTTTTACTCTTAAAAAACACCAATTCTTCATCCTCAACTAGCACTGTAAATTTAAGGTAATTTCCTTGATCACTGAAGTCATCATCCTTAACTCTGCAATTCACACCCTCAATAAAATACCACATTATTTGAGCCACTAACATAGCAGTTGCTTCGTCGTCTTGTGATGGATTATATTCATATACTCCAAAAGAACTTACCTTATTACTGATACCTGCGTACCTAGAAATACTGCAAATTTCACGACCATTGAATCCATTTGGAGAATATTTTTGTTTAAGACTTACCTCAGATGATTTAACAGAATTTAAGTCTAGAGTTACAATATCAGCATCTCTCAAAACAGGCTCAACTAAACGTATTGAATGTGCAATATCTCCTAAACGATAGGACTCAAAGTAGAGCTTTTCCATTAAATCAATCTCTTCCTGAGAGTTAAAGTAGGTTTGAAACCCTATGACTGTGTAATTAAATAAATTATAGGGCTGTTCGAGAATAATTTTGCCCAAATAACTTCCGTTATTTATAGGTTTAGAGGAATCCCCTAAATCAAAACTTTTATCAATATTTACAATATTAACCATTGAGCTGATTTTGTCATAAGCTCTATAATTAGCATAGGTAAGGTCTTGTGACCCGCCTATTATTAAAGGGATTATATTTGCTTTAACTAAGCTAGAAACCACTTCTATTAAGGCAAAATAAGTATCCTCTACAGAAGCCCCTTTTTGGATGTCTCCTAGGTCGGCCATTCCATGTAACCAGTTTCCTGGAAATAATTTATAAAATGCTTTTCGTATTTCGTTAAGCTGAAATTCTTCTCCAATATGGTCTACTGAATTCCTAGACTCTAAAACGCCTACAATCGCTATTTTTACACCTTCAAGTTCAGGAGTTCCCTTAGAGCTATGGACACTTAGCTTTTTTCCTATAGCCTGACCGTGTAGCAGCTCTATTTGATCAACGAGCCGATCTTGAACAGGAGAAAGAAAACTGAAATCTATCATTTACTTCTTCTTTTTAGCGCGTGTTTTTTTCTTTGGAGCATTTTTAGCAATCAGTTCTTTTACATCTTCTAAAGTTAGCTTGGCAGCATCTACTGTTTTGGGAAGTTCAATTTTGGTTTTTCCTTGAATGATATTATGACGTCCCCATCTAGCTTTTTCGACACGAATGCCTTCTTCTTCCCAGTCGTGAATAAGCTTATCAATTTCTTTTTGAATTTTGTCCTTGATTAAGGTTTCAATATCATCTGAAGATAAATCGTCCCAATCGTATTTTTTATTCACATTAATAAACATGCTGTTCCACTTGATAAAAGGTCCAAAGCGCCCTTTTCCTTTTTGAACTGGCAAGCCTTCGTATTCGTATATTGGGGCATCTGCAGCCTCTTTTTCCTTAATATACTCTATCGCATCTTCAATTTCTACACGCATTGGGTCAGTACCCTTTGGAATTGAAATATATTTCTCACCAAATTTCACATAAGGACCAAAACGACCGTTATTTACAATGATGTCTTCTCCTTTATACTCTCCTAAATCTTTTGGAAGTTGAAAAAGGTCCAAGGCTTCCTCAAAAGTAATTGATGCCAGTTGAAAGTTTGGAGGAACACTAGCAAAAACTTGCTTTTCTTCTTCGTCGGCTAGACCAATTTGAACGATGGGTCCAAATTTACCTAATCGCACACTTAGCTGACGACCCGATTTTGGATCTGTTCCCAAAATACGCTCTCCTGACTCACGGTCTGCATTTTGACTAACTTCCTCAACTTGAGGGTGGAAGTCTTTATAAAATGACTTCATCATTTTAGTCCAGTCTTCTTTTCCACTTGCAATTAAATCAAAGTCGGCTTCTACCTTGGCTGTGAAGTTATAATCTAAAATAGCTTCAAAATGATTCACCAAAAAGTCGGTAACAATCATTCCTATGTCTGTAGGAACTAATTTTCCTTTATCAGAACCGTATTTCTCAGTAAGTTTTTTGCCGACCAATTCTCCGTTAGACATGGTCCATAAACAATAGCTTCTTTCGTTTCCATCAATAGTTCCTTTTTCAACATATTTTCTGTTTTGAATCGTAGAAATTGTTGGAGCATACGTAGACGGTCTCCCAATCCCTAGCTCTTCTAATTTTTTCACAAGAGAGGCTTCAGTAAATCGATATGGTGGTCTTGAAAAACGCTCGGTTGCTGTTATGTAATTATTTTCTAATGATTCATTAAGAACCATTGCAGGCAACATGCCCTCTTGTTCCATGTTTTCTTCATCAGTACCTTCAAGATATACTTTTAGAAATCCATCAAATTTAATGACCTCACCATTTGCTGTAAATGTTTCGCTATGGCTTGTCGTATTAATTTTGACATTGGTACGCTCCAACTGAGCATCGCTCATTTGAGAGGCAATAGCACGCTTCCAAATAAGGTCATACAAACGGGCTTGATCTCTTTCAATATTAACTGAATGCGTTGAAAAGTTTGTAGGGCGAATCGCCTCGTGAGCTTCTTGAGCTCCTTTTGATTTTCCTTTAAAATTACGAGGCTTACTGTAAGCGTCCCCATAAGATCTAGAGATTTCTTGAGCCGCTGTATTACGGGCTTCTTGAGACAGGTTTACACTGTCTGTTCTCATATATGTAATTAAACCAGCTTCATATAAGCGCTGGGCCATATTCATGGTTTTACTCACTGAAAAATATAATTTTCTTGCAGCCTCTTGCTGTAATGTAGAGGTTGTAAAGGGAGCAGCAGGTGATTTTTTTGCTGGCTTTTTCTCCAAGCTTGCTACGGAGAAAGAAGCTGTGCTATTTTTTTCCAAAAACGCTTTTGCATCTGATTCGCTATTAAATGCCTTTGGAAGTTTTGCTTTGAATGCCTGCCCTTTGGAAGTCGTAAACTCGGCGTCAACTCTAAAAGTAGCCTCAGAATTAAAATCTCTAATTTCACGCTCACGCTCAACAATCAGTCGGACTGAAACAGACTGCACACGTCCAGCAGATAATCCTCCTTTGACTTTACGCCATAATACAGGAGACAATTCATATCCAACGATTCTATCTAAAACACGTCTGGCTTGTTGTGCATCGACTAAATTATAATCAATAGATCGTGGGTTTTTAACTGCATTTTCAATAGCACTTTTAGTGATTTCATGAAATACAATTCTTTTGGTTTTTGACTTATCTAGCTTTAACGTTTCCGCTAAATGCCAAGCAATAGCCTCTCCTTCTCTATCTTCATCACTCGCTAGCCAAACAACCTCCGCTTTTTTGGCCAGTGTTTTTAATTTACTAACCACCGCTTTTTTATCTGTAGAAACCTCATACCTAGGCATGAAATCTCCTTCAACATCAACCCCTAGCTCCTTAGAAGGAAGGTCGGCAATATGCCCAAAACTAGACTCCACTTTAAAGTCTTTTCCTAGAAATTTTTCTATAGTTTTTGCCTTTGCAGGTGACTCAACAATCACTAAATTCTTAGCCATAACTTGTTTTTTAAGAAGTACAAATGTAGATGATTTTTTTTATTTCTTTCTTTTATTTCTTCGACAAAACAAAAAACAGCTGTTTTAAGCAACTGTTTTTTGTGTATGTGGCTATGTGTTTAATAACTTATTAGTCAATTGATTGAACCCCCTCTTTCGGTCCATCAAATCCGATAACATTTTTATAAATAATATATTGAGGCAAGTATATAAAACAACTAACAAACAAGGTTCCAAGTCCGCAAGTGACTAAGGCAATCACATATAACAATATTCCATTTAAAACTAAGGTTAAAAAGGTAATTCCCCATTTTTTGTTCCCAAGAGCAAAGCCAACCTTAACAATTTCAGAGATTGACAAGTCCGGATTGTAGGCGAAAACTGGCAATAAAAACATCAGAGGAACTATTGCATATATGATTGGTAAAAAGCAAAGCAAGGCTGCCAATATGCTAATAAACAAATACGTTACCGCAAGTCTTAAAGCCTTAGCAATTGATGCGGCCTTAAAAAAGTAAAAAAGATCTGAGAAAACAAATGCCTGCCCATGATCAATATGTTTTACAATTCTAAAAAAACCTAAATACAATACATAAGAGACCAAACTAGCAAGAAGCATCAATGAATAAATCCATAATAAAGAACTACCATAAGTATCTACTAACTCCTGGCCTAAAGCTGCAGAATTCAGAACACCATTGGAACTGTTTTCTAAAATAAGTTCAAAATAAGGAACATATAAGATAATGATAAAAGGAAGCATGATTAAAATTGAAAACAGTTGAAGAATCAGTCCTTGAACCCATACTTTTTTAAACAATGTTACAGACTCATTAAAAAGGTCTCCAAAATCTATGGTCGAAGCGCCTTGTATTTTACTTAATAAACTTTGAAATGAAAACATTCTTTAAATTATTTGGTTAATAAATTCAAATAAAGCGGATTGATTTGTAAAATCAAAATAAATAATCAAAACACTGACACTTTGTCATAAAAAATAAATTTATTGTATATTTGCATGCTTATTGTCTTATAAATGACATTAAAAAATTTATGGAGAAAACAATTGATGAATCTATTCAAGGAAAAAAATTAGTTCTTGAGCCTAAAACGAAAAACACAAAAAAGCTTTTTATTGAAAGCTACGGCTGTGCTATGAACTTTAGTGACAGTGAAATTGTGGCCTCCATCCTGTCCAAAGAAGGGTTTAACACGACCAAAATTCTAGAAGAGGCGGATTTAGTCTTGGTTAACACCTGTTCCATTCGAGATAAGGCAGAGCAAACTGTACGAAAACGCTTAGAAAAATACAACGCTGTCAAGCGCATCAATCCAAAAATGAAAGTTGGGGTCCTAGGCTGTATGGCCGAACGACTAAAAAGTAAATTCCTTGAAGAAGAAAAAATTGTAGATCTTGTCGTAGGCCCCGATGCTTACAAAGATCTTCCTAACCTAATTTCAGATGTAGAAGCGGGACGTAATGCAGTAAATGTCATCCTTTCAAAAGATGAAACATACGGAGATATCTCTCCTGTAAGGCTCAACTCTAATGGAGTGACCGCTTTGGTTTCAATTACAAGAGGCTGTGATAATATGTGTACCTTTTGCGTTGTTCCCTTTACAAGAGGCCGGGAACGCAGTCGTGAACCCCAAAGTATTATTCAAGAAATAAATGACCTTTGGAAAAAAGGCTTTAAAGAAGTGACTCTGTTAGGTCAAAATGTAGATAGCTACTTGTGGTATGGTGGTGGTTTGAAAAAAGACTTTACCAAAGCATCCGATTTGCAAAAAGCAACTGCTGTAAACTTTGCCTTATTGCTGGATATGTGTGCAAAATCACAACCAAAAATGCGCTTTCGATTTTCGACCTCTAACCCTCAAGACATGGCACTAGATGTGATTAAAACCATGGCTAGCCATCAAAACATTTGTAACCATGTTCACCTTCCTGTTCAGAGTGGGAGTAATCGCATCCTGAAAGAAATGAACCGTCAGCATTCACGTGAAGAATATATTGACTTAGTAAATAATATTAAGGCTATTATTCCAGAATGTACCATCTCACAAGATATGATTTGTGGGTTCCCAACAGAAACAGAGCAAGACCACCAAGACACCCTAAGTTTAATGGAAGTGATAAAATATAGTTTTGGGTTCATGTACGCTTATTCCGAACGCCCAGGCACCATGGCTGAGAGAAAACTTAAAGACGATGTGGGTTTTGACACCAAGAAAAGACGTTTAGCAGAAGTTGTTGAATTACAGCGCGCCCATGGCCTTTATAGAACCCAGCAGTTTATTAATCAAACTGTTGAAATCTTAATTGAGAAAGAATCTAAAAAGTCTAGTGCTGAATGGTCCGGGAGAAGTGCTGAAAACACCGTAGCTGTATTTCCAAAAGGGTCTTATAAAATCGGTGATTTTGTAATGGTAAAAATAAACGACTGTACCAGTGCTACCCTTATAGGTGAAGCAATTGGTTTTTCAGAAAATAATTAATTATGGAAACAGTTCAATCTATAAAACAACGTTTTAGCATCATTGGAAATGATACTGCATTAAACCGTGCAGTGGAAAAAGCGGTTCAAGTAGCCCCAACTGATATTTCGGTTTTAGTGACCGGAGAAAGTGGTGTGGGAAAAGAAAGTATTCCGAAAATTATCCACCAACTTTCTCTTCGTAAACATGGCAAATATATTGCTGTTAATTGTGGAGCAATTCCTGAAGGCACTATTGATAGTGAATTATTTGGACATGAAAAAGGAGCCTTTACCGGCGCCACACAAACTAGGTCTGGTTATTTTGAAGTCGCCGATGGCGGCACCATATTTTTGGACGAAGTTGGTGAGCTACCTCTCACAACCCAAGTGAGATTGTTGAGAGTCTTGGAAAATGGTGAATTTATTAAGGTAGGCTCGAGTGCCGTTCAAAAAACAAACGTGAGAATTGTAGCAGCAACAAACGTTAATATGTTTGAAGCCATTGAAAAAGAAAAATTTAGAGAAGACCTGTACTACAGACTGAGCACCATTGAAATCAATCTTCCAGCCCTTAGAAAGCGAAAAGAAGACATTCACTTGTTGTTTAGAAAATTTGCCAGTGATTTTGCTTTAAAATATAAAATGCCAACCATTCGATTGGAAGATACTGCCGTAACAGCGCTTGTTAACTACCAATGGAACGGAAACATTAGACAACTTAGGAATGTAGCCGAACAAATATCGGTGTTAGAGTCCTCAAGAATGATTGACCTAGCTACGCTGCAAACGTACCTGCCAGAAATGGGGGCAAATTTTCCGACAGTCCTAAATAAAAATAAGGCACAAAGTGATTTTAGCACTGAAAGAGAGATTTTATACAAGGTCCTTTTTGACATGAAAAGTGACCTAAATGATCTGAAAAAGCTAACGATGGAGCTCATGAAAAACGATAACCACGGGAATGTTCAAAAAGACAATGAGAGTCTAATTCAAAAAATATACAATAACGATGAATCTTTAGCCTCAGAAAAAGAAACTGAAATACTGTCTCTTCCAGCCAAATCAGAAAAAGAACACCCTATTGAAATTGTTGGAAACAAAGAAAATGATTATTCGTATATTGATGCTGTTGAAGCTGAAGAAGAAACCCTTTCGCTTCACGATAAAGAATTAGAACTTATTAAAAAATCTCTTGAACGTCACAAAGGAAAGCGTAAATTAGCAGCAGATGAATTAGGGATTAGTGAACGGACTCTGTACAGAAAAATAAAACAATATGACCTTTAACGTTTTAAAATACTGCTTAATATTAAGTGTACTCACACTTGTTTCAGGCTGTGGAGCCTACTCTTTTACAGGGATCTCTTTAGGTTCAGAAACAAAAACCTTTCAGGTTAATTATTTCCAAAACACCTCCGCTCTTATTGAACCGGGAATTGAGCGTGACTTTACATTGGCACTTCAAGACTTGATATTAAATCAAACAAATTTAGATTTGGTTAAATCCAATGGAGACATCTTTTATGAAGGTGAAATTGTAGAATACAGAATCTCCCCTACAACAGCAACCGCTAGCAATACCGCTGCACAAAACCGATTAACAATTGGCATAAATGTACGCTTTGTGAATAAAAATGATGAAGAAGCAGATTTTGAAAAAAGGTTTAGTTTTTTCTTTGATTTTCCAGGAAGTGCACAACTTGTAGGTTCACAAAAAACAACCGCCATAGAAGAGATTTTTGTGCGAATCACTCAAGATGTTGTGAATGCATCACTAGCAAATTGGTAAACGTATGAATACATCTGACTTCACCTATTTATTACATCACCCCACTAAGTTGGATAAGGACCAGGTTAGTAATATGTCAGCTATCATTGAAGAGTTTCCTTATTTCCAATCTGCCAGAGCCATTTATCTTAAAGGGTTAAAGGGTTTAGGTAGTTTTAAATACAACCAAGAACTAAAAACAACCGCAGCTTATACTACAGACCGAAGTATTTTATTTGACTTCATAACTTCTGATGTTTTTTTACAAAATGATGTTTCTACGCACATAAAACAGAATTTTGAACAAATAAAGACTATTAAACTCAATGAGTTTCAAGACATTTCAAATACAAAAAGTACAGCTGAAAATATTGAAAACGGAATTCCAAAGGGACAAATAGTTCTAGAAGATGAAAAAACGTCAGTATCAAAACTTGGTCTTGGAAACCCTCTAGACTTTAACAAAAATGAAACGCACTCTTTCAGAGAATGGTTAAGCCTCACCCAAAAAAACCCCATAATCCGTTCCGTCCCTGAGCAAATAACTGCTGATGATTCTGTTAGAGATAAAAAGTTTGCGCTCATCGATGCGTTTATCGCCAATAAACCTAAGTTAAAACCTTTGGACAAAGACTCCAAAATAATCAATATTGCCGAGGATAGCTTTGTAGAATCTGAAAGCTTAATGACCGAAACTTTGGCAAGAATTTATGTGGAACAAAAAAACTATGACAAAGCGATACAGTCTTACCAAATTTTAAGTTTGAAATATCCAGAAAAAAGTAGTTTATTTGCAGACCAAATTCAAGCAGTAAAAGTATTAAAAGAAAAAAATAATATATAATGAGCACGTTTTCTATATTTCTAGTTCTTATCGTCGTAGTAGCATTTCTACTTGTCGTTGTTATAATGGTTCAAAACCCTAAAGGCGGAGGACTATCCTCTTCATTTGGTGGAGGCGGAAGTCAACAAGTTGGTGGTGTTAAAAAAACATCTGACTTTTTGGACAAAAGCACCTGGGCATTAGCAACCTTACTTCTAGTTTTAATTTTATTATCTAATATTGCTATTGGAGATACTGACAGCAGTCGGGAATCCAAAGCACTTGACTTAGAGTCAGCAACCCCTACAACATCACAGCCAATAGCTGTCCCAGTTCAGGAAGCGGCTCCAGAAGCAGACGATACAGAGCAATAGAGTGTTTTTTATCTAATACATAATGCCAACGCTCATACGTTGGCATTTTTTATTTCTGAAATTTTGTCAGTTTAATCGGGATGGCATACTTTTAGAACACAACCTTTAAATACTAATAAAATAAAAATACAATCATATGGCTTTAAACATCAAACCTTTAGCAGACAGGGTTCTTATAGAACCAATGCAGGCAGAAACAAAAACAGCTTCTGGAATAATTATTCCTGATAACGCAAAAGAAAAACCGCAAAAAGGAACTGTAGCTGCTGTAGGAAAAGGCACTAAAGACGAGCCCGTTACTGTAAAAGTAGGCGACTCCGTTCTTTACGGTAAATACGCAGGTACAGAACTTAAACTTGAAGGAACAGACTATTTAATCATGCGAGAAAGTGATATTCTTGCAATTGTTTAATTTTTAAAAAACTAAAAAATGGCAAAAGACATAAAATTTGATATTGACGCACGTGACGGACTAAAACGCGGCGTTGATGCACTAGCAAATGCAGTAAAAGTAACCCTTGGCCCTAAAGGGCGTAATGTTATTATTAGTAAAAGCTTTGGAGCTCCTCAAGTAACTAAAGATGGGGTCTCAGTAGCTAAAGAGGTTGAGTTAGAAGATCCTTTAGAAAATATGGGCGCTCAAATGGTAAAAGAAGTGGCTTCTAAAACCAATGACTTGGCTGGAGATGGTACGACTACAGCTACTGTTTTAGCGCAAGCAATTGTAAAAGAAGGATTAAAGAATGTAGCAGCCGGGGCAAATCCTATGGATTTAAAGCGCGGGATTGACAAAGCAGTCACAGCTATCACTAACGATTTAGAGAAACAAGCTAAAAAAGTTGGCAACTCCTCTGAAAAGATTCAACAAATTGCTTCAATTTCAGCAAATAACGATAACACAATCGGAGAATTGATTGCCTTAGCTTTTGGAAAAGTTGGTAAAGAAGGTGTCATCACTGTAGAAGAGGCTAAAGGCACTGATACTTATGTAGATGTGGTAGAAGGAATGCAATTTGATAGAGGCTACTTAAGCCCTTACTTTGTTACAGATGCTGACAAAATGATTGCTGACTTAGAGAATCCATATATTTTATTATTCGATAAAAAGATATCTAACCTTCAAGAGATTCTTCCAATTTTGGAACCTGTTGCACAATCTGGACGTCCGCTTTTAATTATTGCTGAAGATGTAGATGGTCAGGCACTCGCAACACTTGTAGTGAATAAATTACGAGGTGGTCTTAAAATTGCTGCTGTAAAAGCACCAGGCTTTGGAGACCGTCGTAAAGCCATGCTCGAAGACATCTCTATCCTTACAGGAGGCGTTGTAATTTCTGAAGAGCGTGGGTTTTCTTTAGAAAACGCTGATTTAACTATGTTAGGTACTGCAGAAACAGTGACCATTGACAAAGACAATACAACTATTGTTAATGGGTCTGGAAATGCCAATGACATCAAAGCAAGAGTTAATCAAATCAAAGCACAGATTGAAACAACTACAAGCGACTATGACAAAGAAAAACTACAAGAACGTTTAGCTAAGTTAGCAGGCGGAGTTGCTGTTTTGTATGTAGGAGCCGCTAGTGAGGTTGAGATGAAAGAAAAGAAAGACCGTGTTGATGACGCATTACACGCCACTAGAGCAGCCGTAGAAGAAGGTATTGTTGCTGGTGGAGGTGTTGCACTTGTAAGAGCGCAAAAGACGCTTGAAAAGCTAGCTGCGGTAAATATCGATGAAGCTACTGGGATTCAAATCGTTTCTAAAGCAATCGAATCTCCTTTACGCACCATTGTAGAAAATGCAGGTGGCGAAGGCAGTGTTGTGATCAACAAAGTGCTTGAAGGCAAAGGCGATTTTGGATATGATGCGAAAAGCGATAGTTATGTAGACATGCTTAAAGCGGGTATTATTGACCCGAAAAAAGTTACTCGTGTCGCTCTTGAAAATGCAGCTTCCGTTTCTGGAATGATCCTAACAACTGAATGTGCTCTGATAGACATTAAAGAAGATACGCCTCCAATGCCTCCAATGGGCGGAGGGATGCCAGGAATGATGTAAACTAATTTACAGTTCAAATAAAAAAGCTCCTGAAATTCAGGAGCTTTTTTATTTATTGAGTCTTTGTTTTGATGTAAGTAGAATTGAAGTTATTTATGATCTTCAATAACGACATCCTCGCGGTATTTACAACAAGGATGTAAGGATTCATAAGCCTCTTTGCTAGCGACAAAGGATTTAGTGTCATGACCAACAGCTGTCACATTAGATTCGATCTGCTCAATACTTGTTTTGTTTTCATCAAAAATAAGTTTTAACTCATGGGTCTCTACATTCCAAACAGCAGACTTAACCCCTTTTGTTTTTATACTTGCTTTTTCAATGCGCTTTTTGCACATCATGCACACCCCATCAACTTCAATAGAAGCTTTCGCGTTCTTATTTTGTCCGTAGCTAAAGGTCCCTATAAAAAGAATGGTAAATGTTATAAGAATTGTTTTCATAATTATTTAGTTTAGTTTATAGCGTAAGCCTGTATAAAAAGTACTTCCAAAGATAGGCCCATATACAAATGTAGTATCAAAATTGGAGCCAAATGGGCTTTCAGAGCTCAAAATTGGTGATTTTTGTTTAACATTCGTTACATTTTCAGCCCCTAAATAGATCTCAAAGGCCTCAGAAAATACTTTTGTGAATTGAAGGTTTAAGGTCGAAATAGAAGGGGAATACGTTGGCAACTGATAGGCTTGCGGGCTCATTGATGTAGATGAAAAACGCTGCTTACCCAACCAATTAAAAGTAGTGTCAAACTTCCAAACCCCTCCATCTTTTTCTGAGTGTAACTCATAAGACAGATTGGCAAAATAACGATGTTGAGATGTCAATGGTTTTTCAAGTTTTCCAGAAGCATACTGGGTTTTTACATCATAAAATTTATAGGCTGTTTTTAAATCTAAATAAGCCATAAGGTTCCAACTAAATTCTGCCTGAAAACTACTGGCATAGCTAGCCCCTTCAAGATTGTAAAAACTCACTTCATAGGGGTTCTCATAATCTACTACAACTTGGTTCTCAAAATTGGTTTTATAAAAGTCCAGTGTAAGGTCTGCTTTTCTGCCAAATAAATTAAAGCCCTGTAAAAAAGAGAGTCCATAGTTCCATGCAATTTCAGGATCTAATCCGTAAATGGCTCCTCCAGAACTTTGCACATTAATTTGTCTTGAGGAGGCAAATAACTTTTGATTTTCTGTGAAAATGTTAGCAGCTCGTTTTCCGCGACCAAAAGACACTCTAAATGCCGACTTTTCCCAAGGTGCATAGCGCGCATGCAAACGTGGTGTGAAAAATGTGCCTAACAAATTATGATGATCAATACGAATACCTGCCGTTAAATTTAAAGCATCAAGATTGTCAAAACTATATTCAAAAAAACCTCCAACAGAGCGTTCGGTTCTATTATAAACCTGTGAATTTACCAACTCATTATAGCGGTCATAAGTGGCGTTTAAACCTGTCTTCATTTTGTGTCTTGAATCACTAATAATGGTGTTGTAGACCATATTTGAGTATATACTTCTGTGACTTATATCATATTGATTAGTTCCAAAATAAGAAGCTTGATCATGATCACTATACGCAAGCTGAACCCCTAAGCTACGGTACGGTATATCTGGGTTTACATACCCAAATTTTCCAGACACCTCAAAGCGTCTTGTATTAATTTCGCTTCCCCAAACAGAGTTAGATAAGCGGTCGGTTTTTGGGTCGAAGTTAAGCTGTCCCGCTTGCTTTTCATCGTTTAGGTATCGTACATTTAGAAAACTAATTAACCCTTTTTGAAGATTTGCATACTGCCAACGGTTCATTATATTAATCTGATTTACTAAAGGCATATCAAGAAATGAATCATTATTTCTATCAAATTTTTGTGATCGATTATCAGCATGTATATAAACACCTGTACTTAACTTGTCAGAAAGCTGTGTGTTAAAATGTGTGTTTAATTCGGTACGACCGTTTAAGGACCCGTAGGCATTTACAAAAATACGATTGTCTGTGGTTGGCTTTACCAGTTCGGCATTAATTTGACCAGCGATACTTTCAAAGCCATTAACGACACTTCCGGCGCCTTTGGTTATTTGAATACTCTCTACCCAAGTTCCTGGAACAAAACTCAAACCATAGGCTTGAGAAGCGCCACGTATGGAAGGAATGTTTTCGGTAGTAATTAAAATATAAGGACTGGTCAACCCCAACATTCTAATTTGCTTTGTCCCTGAAATTGCATCCGTGAAATTGACATCAATTGAGGGATTTGTTTCAAAACTTTCAGACAAATTACAACAAGCAGCTTTTAATAGTTCCTTACTACTTATAGTCGTAATGTTTTGAGATGACAGGTAGGAAGTTGCTGAAGATTTTCTTCGCACTGATACGGTTACCTCTCCTAAATCGTCAGAAGCTTTTAATACATGGAAAATACTTTTTGGGGTTTCGATCAAAAGTGTATCTGTCCTAAACCCAATATAACTGATTACTAGCTTTTTATAAGAAGTATCGTACGGCAACCTAAAAGTGCCATCATCTGACGTCATAGTGCCAAGGGTTGTGTTGAGCCAAAACACATTAGCACCCAACAGTGGCACCCGCTCATTATTGGAACTCTGCTCCATAACTACCCCAGTAATTTCTTTTTGTGAAAAAAGAAAAAATGGCAATAATAGTATTATTTGTAAAGTGAATTTCATTGTTTATTAATTTCAAATTATATCCTTAGTAGGTTTTTAACCGCACAACAGAGTGCAACAATAAATGTGATTAATACAATAAAATCAAATCAAGAAAGTCTGATACTCTATCTGTGGCTCCATGACTAGGTTTGGTGGAATATAGTTAGAATACGAAAAAGAATTAGAAGCATGGTAATTAACAAAATTGACAGAGTTGTTTGTAACGACTTCAAAAATTTCAAGAGAAGGCGACTCTAAGGAAACTGAAATACCGTCAAACTGATTCAAGCCGTCGACATAAATTAACTTATTTTGACAACAACTATCTTGAACAACTTTGGAAACCTTTTCAAAAGAAGAGCTACAACACGATTTAACCTTAGTAGAAGAAACAGACGCCGACAGCACAGTGCTGCATAAACGAGTATCAGCGCTAAATGAAAAAGCTGATAGAAGTATTAAAACAGCTAATAATATAGAAAAAACTTTATGTAACTTAGGTTCAGTCATTATACAAATTTAGTAAAACTGTATGTACATTAGTTATACTTACAGGAAAATTAACACAAAAAGAAAATTATTTTAAAACCATATTTAGGATTAATAGTATTTTTACAGAAATATATCCTGATGAATTTCAATAAATTGAAACCTAAAATAAGCAGCTTAGTCTCTAATTCAAATGTGCTTGATGAAACCCTACAGGCTATTTGTAATTTATTAAAAGTCTCGGTCTGCCATTACGATTGGGTCGGTTTTTATTTTAGAAATGGCGAAAAAAAAGAACTTAAAATTGGACCGTACGCAGGGGCGCATACAGACCACACAATTATCCCATTTGGAAAAGGGATTTGTGGGCAAGTGGCTGTTAGTAATGAAAACTTTGTGGTAGCCGATGTCAATTCTCAAGACAATTACATAGCATGCAGTATTAATGTAAAATCAGAAATCGTAGTTCCGCTGTTTGTAAATAATAAAAATGTTGGGCAAATTGATATTGACTCGAATACTATTGATCCTTTTACGCAGGCAGACGAACGATTCCTAGAATTTGTGTGTCGATCAGTCGCCACACTTATGTAGATGTTAATAACTCTGGTGTTTAGTTAAAAAAAACTTCTGTTTTTGAGAGAATTTGGATGAGTTCTTATGGGTTAATTGACTATTTTTGGTGTTTAACATTAGACTTCAAAATGAGCCAAAACAAAACAATTAAATCCGCCTTAATTTCTGTGTTTAGTAAAAAAGGGTTAGCGCCTATTGTAAAAAAACTAAACGAACAAGGAGTTACTATCTATTCTACAGGGGGTACTCAAAAATTTATTAATGACTTAGGTATAGACGTGGTTCCTGCTGAAGAAATTACAGAATACCCTTCAATCCTTGGAGGGCGTGTAAAAACCTTACACCCTAAGATATTTGGTGGGATTTTAAATCGCCAAGATAATGATCAGGATGTCCAGGAGATGGATACTTTTTCAATCCCACAAATAGACGCCGTCATTGTGGACCTATATCCCTTTGAAAAAACAGTTGCTTCAGGAGCTAGCGACGAAGATATTATTGAAAAAATTGACATCGGAGGAATTTCATTGATTCGAGCGGCAGCCAAAAACTTTAAAGATGTCATTTGTGTGTCTTCTGTTGAAGACTACGGAGAATTCTTAAACCTAATTACTGCTGAAAATGGCGCTATTTCTATTGAAGATCGCAAACGGTTTGCTACCAAATCATTTAATGTGTCTTCACATTATGACAGTGCAATTTTTAACTATTTCAACAAAGAAAAGGAAGAGGTTGTATTGAAAATTAGTGAAACGCAAGGAAGCGTGCTTCGTTATGGAGAAAATCCACATCAAAAAGGATATTTCTTTGGAGATTTTGAAGCGATGTTTACAAAGCTTCACGGAAAAGAACTAAGCTATAACAACCTTTTAGATGTTGACGCTGCAGTGAATCTAATGAATGAATTTAATGGCGAAAATCCAACCTTTGCAATCCTAAAACACAATAACGCTTGCGGAGTGGCGCAAAGAGAATCTCTACATCAGGCTTACATAGACGCCTTAGCAGGAGATCCAGTATCTGCTTTTGGTGGCGTTTTAATATCAAATTGTGAAGTTGACTTAGCAACTGCTGAAAAAATTCATACACTTTTTTGTGAAGTAGTGATTGCACCTTCGTTTAGTGCTGAAGCAGAAAGTGTATTAAAAGGGAAGAAAAATAGAATTTTACTAATTCAGAATTCAGTTAGCCTTCCTGAAACAAGTGTAAGAACTTGCTTAAATGGTGTATTAGTTCAGGAAAAAGACACCATTACTGATGATGCTTCTATTTTGGAAAATGCTACTACCTCCACGCCTGTTGAAAGTGAGATTGAAGACCTGTTGTTCGCTTCTAAGATTTGTAAACACACAAAATCAAATACCATCGTATTGGCTAAAAACAAGCAATTGTGCGCTAGCGGAACCGGGCAAACAAGTCGCGTAGACGCCTTAAATCAAGCCATTCATAAAGCTACTTCTTTTAAGTTTAATTTAAGTGGGGCTGTGATGGCTAGCGATGCCTTCTTTCCATTCCCTGATTGTGTGGAAATTGCAAAAAATGCGGGAATTACAGCTGTAATTCAGCCAGGAGGCTCGATAAAAGACCAGTTAAGCATTGACTATTGCAACTCCAATAATGTGGCAATGGTATTTACAAAAACACGTCATTTTAAACACTAATTTATTTAAGGGCAGCCTTACCAAAATAACTTTTAATTTAGTACATTTACAAAAGAGCATATTACTTTAACATTTTTCAGTAAATTATTTATAGCATATGGGATTTTTTGACTTCTTGACAGAGGAGATAGCGATCGACTTAGGAACCGCAAACACATTAATAATTCACAACGATAAAGTTGTGATTGACAGCCCATCAATTGTGGCTAGAGATCGTGTATCTGGAAAAATTATTGCTGTTGGAAAAGAAGCAAATTTGATGCAAGGTAAAACGCATGAAAACATCAAAACAATACGACCATTAAAAGATGGGGTAATTGCTGATTTTGATGCTTCTGAACAAATGATTAGCTTATTTATAAAAAGCATTCCCGCTCTAAAAAATAAATTATTTGCTCCCTCATTAAGGATGGTGATTTGTATTCCTTCAGGAATTACAGAGGTGGAAATGCGTGCTGTAAAAGAATCTGCTGAACGCGTAAATGGGAAAGAAGTCTATTTAATTCATGAACCAATGGCAGCTGCTATTGGAATTGGAGTAGACATTATGCAGCCTAAAGGAAATATGATTGTTGATATTGGAGGTGGCACAACAGAAATTGCCGTGATCGCCTTAGGTGGTATTGTATGTGACAAGTCCGTTAAAGTTGCCGGAGATGTATTTACTAATGATATTATATATTACATGCGTACGCAACATAATTTGTATGTAGGAGACCGAACTGCAGAGAAAATAAAAATTCAGATTGGAGCAGCAACAGAAGACTTGGAAGTTCCACCAGACGAAATGAATGTTCAAGGAAGAGATTTGCTGACTGGAAAACCAAAACAAGTGCAAATTACACACCGTGAAATTGCAAAAGCGTTAGACAAATCGATACTTAGAATTGAAGACTCCGTTATGGAGACTCTCTCTCAGACCCCACCCGAACTTGCAGCCGATATTTACAATACTGGTATTTATCTTGCCGGAGGTGGGTCTATGTTAAGAGGTCTTGATAAGCGATTATCTCAAAAAACTGACCTTCCTGTGTATATAGCAGAAGACCCTTTGAGAGCTGTTGTTAGAGGGACTGGAATTGTTCTAAAAAACCTTGCTAAATATAAAAGCGTCTTGATAAAATAGATTTTAAGTAATGCAACAACTTTTTAATTTCTTCATTAAAAACAAAACATTCGTCTTGTTTTTGTTGTTGTTTTCAATTGCCCTTTCACTTACCATTCAATCCCATGAATTTCACAGAAGTAAATTTCTTAATTCTTCAAATCGATTAACGGCTAACGTATATAGCATCTCTCATAGTATAAGTCAATATTTTAATTTAGTAAAAGAAAATCAGCTGTTATTGGAAGAAAATAGCCGACTTAAATCTAAACGGTTTAACCAAGAAATAAGTACTTCTATTGATTCTGTTTTAAAGCGAACCTACTCCTTAAATTCTGCGCAAGTTTATAAAAATAGCTACGCACAACCAAACAACTATTTGACTATTAATAAGGGATTAAAGGATAGCATCAAGGAAGACTATGGAGTCATTACCTCCAGAGGAATTGTAGGGATTATTGACAAAACATCAACTAACTACTCAAGAGTTTTATCTATACTAAACACCAATAGTAGAGTGAATGTGAAGTTAAAAAAAACAAACCACTTTGGAACCCTAACATGGGATGCTAAAGCGCCAGATGTAGTTCAATTAAAAGACATTCAAGACCTTGTAAAGCTAACAATAGGAGACAGTATAGTCACTAGTGGATTTTCATCAACATTCCCAGCAAATATCCCAGTAGGCACTATAGACTCCTATGGACTGAATGACACCGAAGATCTATATATTATTGAGGTAAAATTATTTAATGACATGACCAATCTGGGGCATGTTTACTTAATAAAAAACAATGACCTTAACGAACTAGAGACCCTAAAAGAACCCAATGAATAATATTGTACTTGTAAACATATTTCGATTTTTTGGACTACTTCTTGTACAAACTTTGATATGTAGTAATATTAACTTTATGGGATACATTAACCCGTTTATTTATTTACTTTTTATTTTATTGTACCCAACATCTAATAATCGATTAAGCTTTCTTTTTAGCAGTTTTCTACTAGGGCTTATGGTTGATGTGTTTTTAGATTCTGGAGGTACACACGCAGCTGCGAGTGTTCTTATTGCTTATATCAGACCGCTATTTTTAAAGTTTTCTTTTGGTGCTGCCTACGAGTATCAAGCTGTAAAATTTAGCAATACTGACTTCACACAGCGTGTAGTTTACTTTTTATCACTCATAATCATACATCATTTTATCCTATTTGTCCTGGTTGTTTTTAATCAAAATGAAATACTATTGATTTTAAAACAAACTTTCTACTCAAGCATATTCACTCTCTTGCTTTGTTTACTTTTTACCTCACTATTTAGTAAAAAACAAACATGAGAAAAATTCTTCTTTTTGGAATGGTCATTCTAACAGGAGTTAGCTTTATTGCTAGGCTGTTTTATTTACAAATCTATGAATCGGCTGACTATGATTTAAATAATGACAATGCGATACGCAAAGTATTTCACTACCCTAAACGAGGCTATATTTATGACAGAAATGACAGTCTTTTGGTTGCTAATCAGCCTAGTTATGACGTGATGGTAATCCCTCGTGAAGTAGAGCCTTTAGACACCTTGATGTTTTGTGATTTGTTGAAAATTGATAGACTTAAGTTTTTAAAATATTACAAGCGCGCTAAACGATACTCTCCCCGACTTCCATCGGTATTCTTGCCTCACCTCTCAAAAGAAGACTATGCGTTTTTATCAGAAAATTTAAGAAAATTTAAGGGCTTTTATATTCAAAAAAGATCGGTAAGAGACTATCAGACTTCAATTGGCGCAAACGTACTAGGATACATCGCTGAGGCCAATGCAAAAGACATAAAAAAAGACAGCTATTACAAACTTGGAGATTTGATTGGGAAGCAAGGAGTAGAAATCTCATACGAAAAAACACTTCGGGGAATTAAGGGTGTGAAATACATCCAAAAAGACATTTATAATAGAGATATTGGAGCCTATAAGGATGGTGCTTTCGATACTCTACCTGTTCCTGGAAAAGACCTTAAAATTACTATTGACTCTGAGCTACAGGCTTATGGTGAATTGTTAATGCAAAACAAAATTGGAGGCATCGTCGCTATTGAACCCAGCAGTGGCGAAATTCTAAGTCTTGTCTCCGCCCCTTCATATAACCCAAACCTACTTGTAGGGAGAGAGCGTTCAAAAAACTATACAACACTATACTTGGACTCAATACACCGCCCCTTGATCGATAAAGGACTCGTAAGGATGCACGAGCCAGGGTCTCCATTTAAAGTACTGGTTGCCCTGACAGCCCTGCAAGAAAAAGTGATTAAAACAAATACAAACTTGTTTTGTAGTGGGCAATACGTGTATGGAAAAAATAAACGAACCATGCAATGTCATTGTGGTGGTGGTTATAGGAATTTGGATTCTGCCATTAGCTATTCATGTAATTCTTATTTTGCAATGGCTTTTAGAAATACTATCGAAAAATATGATAATTCATCCCAGTCAATGGACATATGGAGTGATCACATCAAAAGTTTTGGCTTGGGGGCTTTTTTAGGTAATGATTTATCTGTTGGAAAAAAAGGAAACATACCAGATGGCAGCTACTATGACAAGTGGTATCCAGAATTTAAATGGGGTGCTACAACTATTATCTCAAATGCAATTGGACAAGGAGAAATTTTAGTAACACCAATTCAATTAGCAAACATGACTGCTGCTATTGCAAATAAAGGTTTTTATTTTACGCCCCATATTATGAAGGCTATTGAGAATGAAGAGATAATCCCTGATTTCAAAATTCCAAAACAAACATCAATAGACCCTAAATACTACGAGCCTATTATTGAAGGAATGTATAATGTTTACAATAAAGGAACCGCTAGTTTTTTAAAAGTTCCTGGAATCGAAATCTGTGGCAAGACTGGAACTGCTGAAAACTTCACAAAGGTAGATGGTGTTAGACAACAACTTACTGATCATTCTATATTTATTGCATTTGCTCCTAAAGAAAATCCGAAAATTGCTGTCGCAGTTTTAGTTGAAAACGGACGCTATGGAGCACGATGGGCAGGAAGAGTGGCGAGTTTAATGATTGAGAAATATATAAAAGGAGAGGTTTCTTTAAAAAGAATGGAACAGTTGGTTATAGAAAAAAGTTTAGAAAACGAATATCTAAAGCCATACAGTGGCAAACCCTTTAAAATTAATGACCAATGAATGTAATCCGCTCCAACAGTTTTCAATTAGATTGGATTGCTGTAATTATTTTCACAACACTAGTCATCTTTGGGTATTTCAATATTTTATCCGCCTCGACTAGTGGCGAATTTACTTCCTATTTGGACATTACTAAACCCTATGGCAAACAGCTAATGTTTATGATAGGATCCCTAATCCTAATAACAGTCATACTCACAGTAGATGCCAAGTTCTACGAACGATTTGCTAGTATATTATACCTTGGTTCTATATTCTCATTGATTGGGTTGTTTGTTTTTGGAAAACAAATAAACGGCGCAACTTCTTGGTATGACTTTGGAGGGCTTACATTACAACCCAGTGAATTTGCGAAATTTGCAACAGCGCTTGCACTGGCAAAATATATTAGCGACTTGCAAACAAACATTAAAGAACGAAGAGATCAAATCAGGGCTGGCATTTTAGTAGGGCTGCCTGCAATTCTTATTTTACTGCAAAATGATGCAGGAAGCACGATTGTATTTGGAAGTTTGTTCTTTGTTTTTTATAGAGAAGGCATCCCTCAATATTATTTATTATTTGGAGTGTTTTTAACAATTCTAGGCATTTCAACCTTGAAGTTTTCTGCAATTGCCACAAATAGTGTTATTGCAGTTTTACTTCTTTTTTATCAGTTTTTCATCAAACGGAAAAAGAAAAAATTTCGAGGAACTATTGCCATTTTGCTTTGTAGTATTTGTCTAAGTTTTGGAGTTGAGTGGGCCTACACTAAAGTACTTCAAAAGCACCAACAGGACCGAATTGGACTTTGGCTTAGGTTAGAAAAAGACCCTGAGAAGCTTCAAGCTATGAAGCGTAATATCTCTTACAATCTAAATGAATCTGAAAAGGCGATTAGGTCAGGTGGTACTTTTGGGAAAGGGTTTATGGATGGCACTCGAACTAAAGGGAAGTTTGTACCAGAACAACATACCGATTATATATTTAGTACTGTTGGTGAAGAATGGGGGTTTTTTGGAAGTAGTATGGTCGTGATTTTATTCGTGTTGCTAATATTGCGAATCGTTTATCTTGCGGAGCAGCATAAGTCACAGTTTAGCAGAGTGTATGGCTATGGTGTCGCAAGCATATTATTCGCACACTTCCTCATTAATATAGGAATGGTTATGGGCTTAATTCCAACTATTGGCATCCCTCTTCCGTTTTTTAGCTACGGAGGCTCAGGTCTCTGGGCTTTTACAATACTGGTGTTTATATTTTTAAAACTAGACTCGAACCGTTTAAATGTTTGGTAACTACTTTTTAATAAGATCTAGTTTTTCAGCAAAATAATCGCAGAAGTCCTTCATGGTAGCAGTCATTTTTTCGTCTTGGGTTGCACGTAAATAAGTATCACTCATGGTCACTAATGTTTGATGAAAAAAAAGCTTCATTTCATCAACAGGCATGTCTTTTGTCCACAAATCAATCCTAAGAGACTCTTGCTTTTTTTGATCCCATACGGACAACATTACAGCCTTTGCCTCCTCATTAGAAACCCCACCGTCTTGAGCAGTCCAATGTAACTTTTCTGGAATTCGATTATCATCTAACCCTACGGTAATTTGAATTTTTGAGGTGTGGGTATTTGCCATTATTTTTTTGGTTTAAATTTCGCGTTATTAAAAATATCTTGAGGGTTCATTTGCGTCATTTCAAGAACAGATGTCGGATTGTTTTTCATGTAAGATCTTACAATTTGCCAGCCTATATACTGACCGAGTCTACCAGGCGACTCCCTGTCTAACTCTAAATTAAATCGAGAAAATGGGGCCGCTACTATAAATCTTCCCAGTAATTTTCGATCTGTTTCGTAGAGCAACTCATTTTCAACAAAGTTCTGCCATATATAATATTCGTTGGCTTCTGACCATTCATATTCTGAGATTGAATATCCTATTTTTTCATGGTCTTTCTTAAATGGAATCCACAAATCTTTCAAATACAATTGCTTTCCAAAATAAATCATTTCGTCCAAAAAGGTGGTTCTGTTTGGTTGGTATATGAGTTGTTCAGCATACGAAGTTGCTAAGTCCGGAGCAAT
Source organism: uncultured Flavobacteriaceae bacterium (assembly GCA_905181825.1). Classification (GTDB taxonomy): domain Bacteria; phylum Bacteroidota; class Bacteroidia; order Flavobacteriales; family Flavobacteriaceae; genus Hel1-33-131. The sequence continues at coordinate 53,146 of CAJIZJ010000010.1, read as the reverse complement.
TTGTGTTGAATTCAAGTTTTGCTTTACATAATCGTAAAAACTGGTATAAAACTCATGATCGTTACCAAGGTAGGTATCTAAAGCAATGAGTACTATTGTGTCTGTAACCGCTACTTTATTTCGATAGTCAACATCAGACAAAACGGTGATTATTCTAGGAGTTTTGAATGATTTGTTATAGTATTTAAAATGCTGATAAAATGACTTAATTTCAGCTTCTGTAGTTTGAAAGTCTCCAAACACACTATCTACAGCAGTCGCTAACAGCGCTTGAATTGGATCTTCCATACGGAGTGTCCAAACAGAGTCAGGATATTTTTTAGAAAACAAAAACGGATATGACTCTTGTAGCGCAGGAAGATCGGACAGTGAGGAATTCGCAAAGAGTTGGTCAAACCTCTCTACAGTCAAGTCTATATTTATGGCAGAAATTTCTTTTTCTACTTTTGATGAATTTTTACATGAAAAAATAGCGGCAAACAACAAAAAAACAACGGTCTTTACAACAAGAGATACCGGAAGGGAGGTGAGGTTTATTTTCAAACTATTATTTAAATTCATTTCAACCACAAAAGTAATTAATCTATTTTTTTAAAATTGAATTCTGTCTAAAAATAAATTATTAGTATTTAAGACTGAAATGTCCTTGTTTTATTAGTGGAGTCCCGTCTAGCCTAACAAGTTCAATTTGAAACCAGTAATCACTTGAAGGAAGGCGTACTCCATTATACAAGCCATCCCAATAATTGTTATTTAATGACATTGACTTTAAAAGTTTGCCATAGCGATCAAATATATAAATCTGACTAGACATATAATTGTTAGGAAGGACCCCTTTAATTGTCCACACATCGTTGTAGCCATCTCCGTTTGGAGTAAAAAAACTAGGGAAATAAATTACCGGGATTATAATTGACACCTCTTCACACTGCAGTTCGTCCCTTACATACAACGTATAAAACCCGCCCGTTAGATTATCAAAATAGCCCTCATCTTGATATCCTGAAACCAGAAACCCATTTTCATCTATCAATTTAAACTCATAATTAGAAAATCCTAAATTAGATTCTAAAATAAAAATAGAGTTGTTTGATGTCGCTTCAACAACCGTAATGTCCTCCATTGAAAGTGTTGGACCTTCAGAAGCTAGAACTTCAAAACTTTGAGTACTTGAGCAACTCCCATTGGAGTTGGTAACAGTTACTGAATAAAGTCCGGTTTGAGTAACTGTAATTTCTGGTGAAGCAGAAAAATAGGTATCCATACTTGGCAGCAACCAAGTATAGTCATATATATTTGATGGATAATCTAAATCTAACTCTAAAAGTTCTGATGCACCATCACAAATTATAATATTCGCTACTGAAAAATCTGTGTTAGAATTCACAGTAAAATTTATATCTACATAAGCATCGTTACAAAAAGTATTGGAAACCACTGCCCGTATAATACTTGTGTTTGAAGAAAAAACAGCTGGAAAAGGACTGTTGACTGCAAGACCGTTTGAATCGGTTAATGGAGCTCCAAAAGCGTCAAAATAATTGATTGACATGGATGTTTGTCCATCTAAAACAGTCGATTCTAAATTGGATGTGTCAAATATAAAAACACCATCATTGTCCGTATCACAAACTTCAAACGGAGCAACTATAGCTGCCCGGGGATCTGGGATAAAATCTACCGTAAAAGATTTTATATCAAAACAAAATGTATTCAGATTGTCAACTCTACAATACACTAGCTGTGAAGAAGAGGTGTTTGACATTGTTGTTATTGAATTAGTAGCATCCACTGCATCAGTAGATGTGGTGTAATACGTTACCGAAAAAATTGGTGGGGACTGAGAACCCAAAAGCAAGTCATTAAACTCCAATGGCAAGTCAATCGTAATCACATTAGAACCCTCTACGCAATAATAAGGGTTCGCTAAAGGAGCTTCTATGGTCGGTAATGGATTTACTATTAAATTAATATACAAGCCCATGCCAACACAAGAATTATCTAAGTTAGAATCCACTCTAACCCAAATCGATTGGTCTAATCCGGTGCTATTGTCATAATTTGAGCTATCGATAATCTGATTTGTTTCTGAAAGTGCTTCTGCTTCTGTCTCGTAGTAAGTAACAGAAAGAGATTGTGATGCAGGAAAAAGATTTAAAATCATAGCTTCAGAATCACTAAAGTCAAAGGAGGTTAAGCCGTTGACAGAGTCAAAGCACTCATGGTAATCAGGAATAAAGAATGTGTTTGGGATTTGCGTTGTAGAAACTAATAAATTTAACTCTGCGACTGTGGCGCACCCAAAACCAGTTTCTACTCTAACAAATAAATTATTTGGATTCACAAACAGCTCTGTTGTTGCGTTTTCATAACTAATAGGATCTGAGATAGCTGTAGATATATCTCCAAGCTCTGCATCAGCTTGTGAAAAATAAAATGAAAAAATTTCATTTTGATAATTTGCGGATATTATTTGACTGGCCTCATTAAGGTTAAAAAAAGTGATGCCATCTGAATCTTGATCGCATTGAAATAACTGAACGTTTGATTGGATTACCGGCAAAGGGTTAACAATAAGCTCAACTTCACTCGTGTAAATAGGCCCACACACATAGTCTACACGTTCCATTCTTGCTCGGAATATATTAGTAGTGATAGAAAAATCAGCACTTAAAATTTGTAAGTCACTAGTGTCTTGTCCTTCAAAACTATTTAAAACCTCAGCAACGGCAGTCCAGCTGGCGCCGCCATCCAAACTACGCTCCCATTGTATGCTGTCAAAGGCACTAGAACTGTTTTCTAAAGAAACAGAAATTGAGGTATTTTCAAATTCGCAAACAGAGATCGGAGAGTCTATCTCTAGTGGAATTATGTTAATATAATCTTGATAATCAAAAAGTCCGTCTGCATTACTATCTGTAGCAAAATCATAACCATCACCTCCAGATACTAGCCCTTCATTATTAAATGCAGTTCCGTCTAAAACTCCTAGAGTGGCTGTAAATCCTGCCTCATCTGCATCAAAACAACCATCTGAATCAGAGTCCAATTGAATGTAATCGGGGGTGCCATCAGCATCCGAGTCTGCAACTGTAATGGCTTCTGAAACATCTGAGGCACCGTTCATGTTGGAGTCTAAAAACCCTAAATCTATCTGACCATCGTTGTTAGTGTCTAAAGCAACCCCAACACCCGCTTCAAAAAGATCATACAACCCATCATTGTCACTGTCTAGATCTAGAAAATCAAATACTGAATCTCCATCAAAATCAGCTGGATTAACAGCCGCATCATGACGACCATCTAAATTAATGTCATTAGATTCAACCTCATCGATCTGACCATCTTGATCCTGATCTAAATTCGAGTTACCATTTTCTATGACATCCAAAATACCGTCATTATCACTGTCTAAATCTAGAGCATCAGAAATCATATCTCCGTCAGAATCTAACGGCCTACACGCTTGACTAAGCTGAAAAGCCGCTGAGTTGAGCTCAGTCTCTGATGTATTAATATATTTTATACTAAATCCACTCGATTGATTACTATGAAATGAAAAGCTCACATTTTCAGCGTTTAAGATTGCTGAATTTAATTTAAAGCGAATTTCAAATGCTGTAAAGACATCAATATTATTATCAAAAATGCCGTCATAATTAGTATCAATTAAAAGTTGGTTGTCCGGATTCATAACAGTAAGCGTTTCCGTGTAAGGAACACTAATCACAAAAGACTCTTGATCATCAAAATCTACTATCCCAGATGGGCCATTAGAATCCGATTGCTTTATGATAAAACTCGTAGGCTCATCAAAATCGAGTGTATACGTACTTGAACTAATAGCCGTTGCTGTTGACGATGCGGCTTGTAACCACATGGATTGATCTGCATATCCCGTAAATGTCGTGGCTAGACTATTAGCTGTACTCGCCACATTAATAGCCGTAAAAAATGGACCTGAGGTGTTTGAAAGGTTAAATGTTAAGTCACAATTAGATTCTTGATTATTAAGTGCACCATCATTATCAGCATCCCTATCAATATTATTATTAACGCCATCGTTATCAAAGTCCCCTGCACAACTACTCACCGGTATATTATCTGAAAAAACTGTTTGGCAATCTGTAATAACGCCTTCTAATTGATAAAACCCCGGAGTGTCTGGTATCCATATTTCAGAATTAGCTCCTAGAATAGCTATGCCATTATAATACCACTGATAAGAATCAAAAGATTCTAAACTATTAAGGCCAAGTTCTATGTTAGGAATACAGATCTCAGTTACTACGGATGTTAGCGCTGAAGATGCAATTTCTGGCTTGAAGATGAATCCGGAGTAAAAACCTCCTAAAGCAGCAGCGCCGTTAGCCCCATAATATGCAACATAAATTTGTTTATTTGAAGACACACTTACATTTCCCGACAGACCACTTACTAAATAGGTTTCGAAGTTTGGATTTCCATTAACTGTCTGGGGCAAGGCAGTCGTTGCGGCGCCATTAACTAAAACAGAAGCGCCAACTTCTGAAACAATTGTTATTCCTCCTAAAAAAGCAACACTTCCTGTGCCTGTGTTCTGAATAAGAGGTATGTTGTTAATGGTTTTTGGTGTCTTACAGTTCATAGGGGGGACAAAAAACAGCTCTTGATTAGCCTCGCTACTTGAGCCTCCAATTCCTTGGTAGGCAAAGGCTGTTTTAGAGGTCCAAACATACATGTTACCTCCTGGATTAGAACCAGAAACTGATTGGGTACTAAAATAGGTTCCGTCGATACTAATATATTCGCCTGCAGACAAATTGACTAATAAAGTACCTGTTGTATCATCTCCATTGACATAGACCGCTGTATTATCTAAATGAGCCACAATCAATGGTCGTTCGATATCATCATATCCATTAGCTCTCACAAATATATATTCACTGTACGATTGTCCATCGATACTAATGGTTTCAAAAGGAGCAATTTGATCAATTCCAAAATCACGCCCATTCCCTGTTGAATTACTTCCGTTTGAAGACCCACAGTTTACTACTATTGGTTTGGTCGCGCTTACAAGAGCACCAACTAAGCCGTCTCTATTTGCCGGTGCAGCTGCTGGATTTAGTGCAATTACATAGGACTCTCCATAGTTTAAAACAACAGAAGTTGGAGTATTGTTTTCTATAATAATTCCAGGGGGTAAATCAGAGAAATCAACTTGGGTATTATTTTCAGTAGCCATAACAGACACAAAATTCAAGTAATCTAAATTTGTCGGTGTAAATGTTTTTTGATTGGTGAAGGTTCCAACTCTAAAAGTTGTACCAAGACCAGATAAGCCTTTGGACACCAAAGACCCTGCTTGATTTTGACTCGTTCCGGCAACGAGTCGGACAGACGCGTAAACAGGTTGTTCAGCTTGAATCGAATAGCCTTTGTTTGTATATTTAGTCCCTGTCGTATTAACATCTGCAACAAAAGGGGTATTTACCCCTGAACCAATCAGAATCTCTAGTGGAGTTGCATTTGAAGCTGAAAGAACTGAAGTCGTACCTCCAATTTCGGTCACTGTAATACTAACAGGCGTTTGACTAGGAGTTGAAATGTGTAAAAACTGATTTTGAGGAACTGCATTTGAGTCGTCAGCGGTACTTATTGGTGGAATATAGTGGGTTCGACTTAACTGAGCGAAACTTAGCTGAACACTTAATAATAGTACTAAAACACATATGTGATTAAAACTTAGTCCCTTCATTGTAATTGGTTATAATATTTAGACCAATAGAACTTTAATTGGTTTAAACATAAATAAACTAAGATAGTAAACTGTAAAGTATTTGAATTGTAATTTTGTTCATTAAATTTAATTTAGATAAAATAATTTATTTAGAATAGTTTACTTTTGTAAGGCTATCAAAAATTGAATATATGAAAACGAATCAAGTGATACCCTTTATTGTAGACTGGTTGGAAACATATGCAAAAAACGCAAAAGTAAACGGATTTGTTATTGGTGTATCAGGGGGAGTAGATTCTGCAGTTACTTCTACGCTGTGTGCAATGACTGGATTGGAAGTGATGTGTTTAGAAATGCCTATTCACCAATCCGAGAGTCATGTTTCAAGAGCCCAAGAACATATAACCCAACTTGAAAAAAAGTTTCCAAACGTACAATCAACACGTGTGAACTTATCTCCTGTTTTTGACGGGTTTAAAAATGAAATTGACTTGCAGCAGCCACAAGCTACTGTAGATATGGCCTTGGCTAACTCTAGAGCACGGTTACGAATGACCACACTTTACTACTACGCAGGTATATTGGGAAGACTAGTCGCTGGAACAGGAAATAAAGTAGAAGATTTTGGTGTTGGATTTTATACCAAATATGGTGATGGCGGGGTAGACCTCAGCCCAATTGCTGACCTTTTAAAATCAGAAGTATACGATTTGGGAAGCGCATTGAAAATCCCTAAAAGCATCCTGAACGCAGCTCCTAGCGATGGGCTATTTGGGGATTCTAGAAGTGATGAAGACCAAATTGGGGCCTCCTACCCTGAACTTGAATGGGCTATGAAGAGTGTTGAAGACGGAAAAAAGATAAACGATTTTGTGGGAAGGGACCGTACTGTGTTTGAAATCTACAATCGATTTAACGCTGCCAATAAACACAAAATGAACCCAATCCCTGTATGTGAAATCCCTAGTAACTTAAAACACTAAAATCAATGATTCGAGTTCTTGTAGCAGACCATCAACCAATAGTAAGCTATGGAATCCGTATGCTATTTGAGAACTCATCAGACATTAAAATCGTTAATACCGCCAACTCTGCAAAACAACTTTTAGAGTATCTCAAAAAGTCAAATACTGACATCGTTTTGATGTCTATTGACTTGACAGATGTTAATGGAATCACCGTACTTCGAACCATTAAAAAGGACTTTAGAGATGTGTCAGTGATTGTTTTTAGTACTCACCCAGAAGATATTTATGCCATTAGCGCCATAAAAGCTGGTGCCTCTGGATATTTATCAAAATCAGTGACGACAGCAACAATTAAAAGAGCCATTTTAAAAGTGTATAAAGGAGGTATTCATGTTAGTAAAGAACTTGCGCAAACACTTACTTTTGAGAAAAACAGTCAAGGCACAATGAAACTGTATAAAAAACTTTCGACTCGTGAAGTTGAGGTTTTGAAGCTTATTTCATCTGGAAAAAGAAATAACGAAATTGCCAACCAGTTAGACCTTAATGAAAAAACAGTGAGTACTTATAAATTACGCTTAATGAAAAAATTAAATGTCTCTAACCTAGTGGAGTTAATAGATCACGGCCGTCAAAAAAAATAATTATTATAGCACTCTGTTTAGTTTTCTAGAAAGCAACATTTTTAAATTAGAGTAGTTCAAAACATCTTCAAGAAGCGTTCGATGGTCAATAGTGTCTTTAGTGTCTTGTTTTATTTCGTTTACCTTTCTATCAATTAAATAACAGCGGAGTGTTAAGATTGTTTCACTCACTAGTTGAGCGATACTTACCTCTTTTTGCTTAGGGAAAATATTATTTTTCTCCCAGTTATGAAGATTGTAACGTTCCTCATTCATTAAAATATTAGTGACATCCGATGCTAAAGTAGGGTCTAATCGATTTACAAAAGATTCAATCACAAAATCGTCAGTCTGATTTAAACTATCGATAATTGTGTAATAAAGTGTTTTGAAGTTCTCATTAGTAAACTGCATCTCATCTTCCTGCAAATCCAAAAATATTTTCTCAAACACCTTAACCTCATGAATAACGGGCTCTAGCACCAACTCTTCTTTATCATTTTCTTTTAGGATAAGATCCTCAAAAGATTCTTTTCGACTGCCATAAAGCAATAAAATTTCAATAATTTTTTGCTCTAGCTCATATTGAATATCTACTTTTTGGGGGGGTGCTACAGACTTAACAACCTCAAAGGCTTTTTGCTTTTTATTATAGGTTTTGTTAGCATCACTCTGTGCTTTTTTACCCATCTGTGCCAAAGTACTAAACAACACATCTTCACTTATATCCATAATACGCGAACATTCACGTACATAAATTTCTTTCTGAATATTATCGGAGACCTTCGAAATGCTGGTCACCATGTCTCGAATCAAATTTGCTTTTGCTACCGGATCATTTTGAGCTTCCTCCATGAGCAGGGACGCTTTATAGGCAATAAAATCTTTGGCGTTTGACTTTAGGTAATCCTTAAGTTCCTCTAAGGTGTTTTGCTTGGCAAAACTATCTGGGTCCTCCCCTTCTGGAAATGTACAGATTTTGACATTCATCCCCTGCTCCAAAATCAAATCGATCCCTCGCAGAGATGCTCTAATCCCAGCAGGATCACCATCAAATAGGACTGTGATATTTTTAGTCAAGCGATTAATTAACCTAATTTGATCCGGAGTTAAAGCGGTTCCCGAAGAGGACACCACATTTTTAATCCCTTTTTGATGAAATTGAATTACGTCGGTATAACCCTCTACTAAAAAACAATTATCTTCTTTGGCAATGGTTTGTTTTGCGTAGTAGATCCCATATAAAACTTTACTTTTATGATAGATGTCGCTTTCTGGAGAGTTTAGATATTTGGCTGCCTTTTCATTTTTGGCTAGAATTCGACCTCCAAATCCAAGCACACGCCCAGACATACTATGTATTGGAAAAAGAACTCGGCCTTTGAAACGGTCAAATTGCTTTTCACCCTTTACAATGGAGAGCCCTGTACTTTCTAAAAACTTTAATTTATAGCCTTTTTTTAAGGCTGAATCTGTCAACCCACTCCATGCATCTGTCGAAAAACCCAATTGAAAGTCTTGAATCGTTTCGTCCGTAAAACCACGCTCCTTAAAGTAACTAAGGCCAATTGCTTTTCCTTGGTCTGTTTTATGTAATGTGTTTTGATAGTAGGTACGTGCAAATTCACTAACCAGATACATGCTTTCGCGTTCGCCTGCAGCCTCTTTATCAGAATCCGTTTGGACGGTTTCTTCTATCTCAATATTATATTTTCGAGCTAAATATTTAATAGCCTCTGGATATGTAAAGTGTTCATGCTCCATTAAAAATGAAACGGAGGTCCCCCCTTTTCCAGTTGAGAAATCTTTCCAAATTTGCTTTACAGGCGATACCATAAAACTAGGGGTGCGTTCTTCACTAAACGGGCTTAAACCTTTAAAGTTACTTCCCGATTTTTTGAGCTGCACAAAATCCCCAATCACTTCCTCTACACGAGCAGTGTCAAATACTTGATCTATGGTGGCTTTTGATATCAATATAAAAAATTAAATGGATGCTGTAAATGTACTATAAAAGTAAGGGTTTTTAGTTACTTATTTCGCTCGATTACATAATTGACCATTAAAATTAATGATTTTTTGTAGATCGATTCTGGATAAGGCTTTAATAACTCTAAGGCTTCCTGCTGAAAAGATTTCATCTTCAGCACTGCATAGTCTAGTCCCCCATTTTGTTTTACAAAAGTGATTACTTCATTAACACGCTTGGAGTCTTTATTATGATTTTTAATGGAATTGATTAGCCATCTCTTTTCTTTTTTAGAACATTGATTTAAAACGTGAATTAACGGAAGCGTCATTTTTTGTTCTTTAATATCAATTCCTGTGGGCTTCCCAATTTGTTGAGTTCCATAATCAAATAAGTCATCTTTAATTTGAAAAGCCATACCAATGAGTTCTCCAAATTTTCGCATCGTTTCTACATCTTCAGAAAGTGGCTTAACAGAAGCGGCACCCAAGCTACAGCAAGCAGCGATAAGCGTTGCTGTTTTTTGTCGAATAATTTCATAATAAACAGCTTCTGTAATATCTAGATTCCGGGCTTTTTCAATTTGCAACAGCTCGCCTTCACTCATTTCACGAACGGCAACAGAAATAATTTTTAAAAGATCGAAATCGTTGTTATCAATACAAAGCAAAAGGCCTTTTGACAATAAAAAATCGCCTACTAAAACAGCTATTTTATTTTTCCAAAGCGCATTAATAGAGAAAAATCCGCGTCGGCGGTCACTTTCATCCACCACATCATCATGCACCAAAGTAGCAGTGTGAATCAACTCTAAAACAGAAGCACCTCGATAGGTCCGTTCGCTAACGTCGCCGTTAGATATCATTTTAGCAGTTAAAAACACAAACATTGGACGCATTTGCTTGCCCTTTCGATTGACTATATAATGCGTAATTCGGTTCAGAAGCGCCACCCTGCTGGACATGGACAATCGAAATTTCTTTTCGAAAAGTTCCATCTCATAAGTGATTGGTTTTTTTATGTTTTCTATAACTTTCAAAAAAAGTGCTTTAGTTGATTAACAAAAATAAACATATTATAATTGTTGCTTCTTATGGTTTAGTTAAAAAAACAATCTTAAGTCTAAATAACTAAATCCACAATATTATGCCAATGATAGGTTAATTGTTCTATAATTCAATATTTTACATATACATCCTTCAAAAACAACGTCTTAATCATTTAATTATTTGACGCCCAATAAAAAAATGTTTACCTTTATTGAATAATCTTTAAACAAATACAAATGAAAAAAATTACTTTGTTAGCCATATTAATGGTTACTTTTATTACTAACGCTCAAATCGTCTTAAGTGAGGATTTTGAAGCGGGAATTCCGACCACATGGTCTAATACTAATGCGGGATCTGACCCCACCGAAATATTTACGATTAACAATACAGGAGATGCTATTGGATTTGGTCCTGCTAACCAATACCTATACACTGGCTTAGGCATTGCAATGAGTGGTAATTATGCAGAAATTAATAGTGATGTAAATGGAGCAAATGGGGCTGAAGACATCTCATTAATATCTCCTGCTATGGACCTTAGTTCTATGAGCACTATAAAGCTATCTTTCGATTCATTTATGAGAGGTGGTTATGGTGAAGTAATTACAGTAGAAGTCTCTGCTGATGGAGGAACTACTTGGGAAGTGATTGACACCATAACAGGTACTGGTACAGCTAATGACTATGCATTTGGCACAATGCTTTATGATATTTCTTCAAATATTGCTGGATCTCCTGCTGCTCATATAAAATTAAGATGGACTGGTGACTTCTCTTGGGGATGGTCATTTGATAACATTGTTGTTCAACAACCTGAAGGCAGTGCCCCAGACGTATGTATTAATATGGCCCCTGCTGACACAGCTACGGATGTAGAAATTTTACTATCAACTGCTGGATCTAAAATGATTATGTTTTCATGGGATGCAGCCACTACGGGAGATCCTGCTACTACTTATGACTGGTATTTTGGGGCAACTGCAGATGCGGTTACAAATCCAGTAACTGGGCTTGATGGCACCGTTGATGGCGGAGCTGGTGTAACCTATGGAGCTACAGTTGATGCCGGTTGGCAGCCAAATACAACCTATTACTGGAAAGTTGCTAGTGTTAATGTTGCTGGTAGTACAGAATCTGCAGTTTACAGCTTCACAACAGGTGCAGCTGATCCTTTAGGAGTAGATGGCTTTACAATTGAAGCTTTAAGCGTCTCACCTAACCCTGTAAAGGATGTGATTACAATTAACAGCCCTGTAGGATTTGACTCAGTTGAAGTATACAACCAATTAGGTCAATTAGTAATAGAATCTAATTCAAGTTTAATGAACAATAATAGATTAGATCTTAGCGCTTTAAATCCAGGAATGTATTTAATACAAATCAACGCTGATAATAAAAGTAAAACAGTGAAGATTATTAAGGAATAAGTACTTTTTTAATACACTATTAAAAAGCCTGTGAAATTCATTTCATAGGCTTTTTTTTATTTTGTATAAGTTTTAAAAAGAGCACTTTGTTGAGTTTTCAAAATTAAATATGTGAAATAAAGTCCATAGTTTCTTAGGGTTTCGATACTTAAGTAAAAATATTAGTTAGATAAAATTTGATAATTAAAATAAATAAATATATTAAAATTCAATTAAACGATCACATAAATCTGGTTATGAGGATTTTATGTAAAAAAAACATTTAATTAAATAAAATTTTATACTTTTATTAACGAACTTTAAAAACCTACTCAATGAAAAAAATTACTTTATTATTAACAATTATGTTAGTCGGCTTTACTAGCCATGCTCAATTTGATTGGTCAACCAGCCCCTTAGATAATGGGTGGATTCAGTATGCTGGATCCAACGGGGAAGGAGCTGAACAATCATGGACCTGGGTTGATGATGGTGCAAATAGTTTTATGTATATAACATGGGAGGCTTCTGGAACTTCAGGACAGCAATGTGAAGACTGGCTGGTCTCGCCTCTATTAGAAATCACTAATACCACCTCAGGGTTAACTTTTGGAGTACAAGACCAATATCCTGATTTTAATTACAGTTCCAACTTATCAGTACAGGTTTCAACGACTGACCAGAACTCTGGATTTTCTGAAGTAGCTTCCTTTAGTGAAGTCGATATTAGCCCAAGCGCAATTCTCAGTGCAGATCTAAGTACATACGAAGGTTCTAGTATATACATTGCTTTTGTATGGAGTAATGACGATGGTGACAGATTATACTTATATGATTTAGCATTAGTTAATATGAATGCAACTGCTCCAGTACCTGCTACAACACCAAATCCAGAAGACGGAGCTACAGTAGACTTAACTATGGACTCTGACATGAATGGTGATGATGTAATTGATGCAACAGACCAAAAATACACTTTTACTTGGTCTCCAGGTTCAACTGGTGATGCTCCAGTAGCTTATGCTTTTAACTTTGGTGCTACCGCTGATATGACCAGTGTAAATACTACAACTACAGCAAATGATGGATTTTCAATTTATGGCATGACTACAGAAACAACTTACTACTGGCAGGTTGTTCCTGAAAACGCTGGCGGCTCTGCAGTAAATTGCCCAGTTTGGTCATTTACAACAAGTGCTAATATATTATCTGTTAAAGATATTCAACTTAGCGCTATAGTACTTAGTCCAAACCCTGTAAAGGATGTGGTCACTATTAACAGTCCAGAAGGATTTGACAGTGTTGAAGTATACAACCAATTAGGACAACTAGTGTTGAAGTCTAGTGAAGATTTAATGAACAACAATAGATTAGATCTTAGCGCTTTAAATCCCGGAATGTATTTAATAAAAATCAACGCTGATAATAAAAGTAAAACAGTGAAGATTATTAAGGAATAAGTACTTTTTTAATACACTATTAAAAAGCCTGTGAAATGAATTTCACAGGCTTTTTTTGTTTTTGCTAGTAATTAAAATTACATGTGTGACTTAGATACAATTCTAAAAACACCTTCCAAAATTACTTCCAGTTGAGCAAATTCAATCAAAAATGCATCATGCCCATGAATGGACTGAATTTCTGAAATCGTGATATTCTCTTTATGTGTTTTTAAATCTACATAAGTTTCCCAGTTTTCTTCGGGTTTAAAAAATAAGTCTGAATTAATCGTAACAATATGGATATTAGATTTAATTTTTGAAGCTACTTTTATAAACTCTTCTTTTCCGTGAGTGATATCAATAGTGCGTAGCACTTGATTCATCATTTTATATGCAGCAAGCTGAAAACGCTCATTTAATATATTACCATGGTAGTTTAACCAACTTTCAACTGCAAAAATAGCCTCTCCGTCCTGAAGCGTTCTATCAAATTTACTTTTTAAAGACTCAGGGGTTCGATAGAGCGACATCGCATGCATGCGTGCATCTGCCAAAGGCTCCGAGGAATTGTTTAGAATTCGATCTTGAATATGACAATTGGCTAACAACCAATCGGTTGATTTCCAATCGGAAGCAATCGGAATAAGATGCTCAATAAGATCGGGCTTTAAAGCCGCGAGTTCCCAAGACAGTCCACCCCCAACAGATCCGCCAATAACTGCAAAAAGCTGAGTTATTTTTAAGTCCTCTAAGGCTAATGCAAAAATTTGAGCAATATCACCCGCCGTAAAATCTTTATAGTTTTCAATGAGGTTAGACGGGTTTTGGTCCTGTCCATTACCTGGGATATTAAAAGCTAACACGGTGTATAAATTGGTGTCAACGACTTTACCAGGCCCCACAATTGGCGTCCACCAACCACTTTCACCTGTTACATTAGAATTGCCCGTTAATGCATGATTAATCAAAACTATAGGGGCTTCATACAGTGGTTTACCAAAAAGCTGATAAGACATCTTTAAAGAAGAAGTCTTACCAGTTTTAGTGGTATAATTAGGAATATTAAAATACTGTAGTACTGACACTTTTAATTTGTTTTTATATTATCTATAAACTTTCTCAACGGATAATCTAACAGGTGTTTCATTTCTAAAATTATCTTTAACAGGGCATCTATTCTCCACAATTTTTAACCACTTAGATAAGGTCACAATATCGGCATCCGTTTCTGGATTAAGGTTAATTTGAATGGATTGAAACCCTGCTCTTTCATGAATAGAAATCCCTAATAATCTATCAGGATTGATTTCACCAGAAACATTAATGTTGAGTTTGGATATTACAAACCCTAATTCCTTAGCAACCAAGTGACCTACCACATTTATACAGCCAGCTAAGCCGGCTAAAATATACTCAACAGGATTCGCAGCTGCATCAGTGCCTCCAAAGTCCTCTGGTTCATCGACAACTAATTTAAAGTGTCGTGCGTTGGCAACAAATTGTGTGGTCGAATTACTTTCGCCATTCACAGTAAATCTTAAATTGCTCATCAATCTTAATTTGTTTGTAATGCAAGTTCACTCACTTCTTTGAAAGCCTCAATAAGATCAGATTTTAAGTCTTCAATATTTTCTATTCCAACAGACAAACGAATTAAGTCTTTGGTAACTCCTGTTGCCTCTTGCGAAGCGTCACTTAGCTGTTGGTGTGTTGTACTTGCTGGGTGTATGATCAAAGACTTGGTGTCTCCAATATTAGCGAGTAACGAAAATAACTTTGTGGTATCTGCAATTGTTTTGGCTGCTTCAAAGCCGCCCTTTACACCAAATGTTACGATTCCACTTTGTCCTTTAGGTAAATACTTATCGGCAAGTGCTTTGTAAGGACTCGAGTCTAAACCTGGATAATTAACCCACTCCACATCGGCTTGCTTTTGCAACCACTGTGCCAGCTCCAATGCATTTTCACTGTGCTTCTGAATCCTTACTTCTAAGGTTTCTAAGCCTTGAATAATTTGAAACGCGTTAAATGGGCTTAATGCAGCACCATAATCTCTAAGACCTTCTATTCTAACTTTAGCAATAAAGGAAGCAGCGCCAATAACTTCGTTATAAATTAACCCGTGATAGCCTGCTGAAGGCTCTGTAAATTCTGGAAATTTCCCACTACCCCAATCAAAAGTACCGGCATCAATAATAGCACCACCAAGAGCGGTTCCATTTCCGTTAATATATTTTGTAAGGGACTGAATAACAATATTAGCGCCGTATGCAATAGGGTTTAATAAGTAAGGGGTTGCAACTGTATTATCTACAATTAATGGCACCTTATAAGCTTTGGAAACTTTAGAAATTGCTTCGATATCCAAAACATCTAGTTTTGGATTTCCAAGAGATTCAATAAAAAAGGCTCTGGTATTTTCTTGGGCTGCTTTTTGAAAGTTCTCGGGATTGGATGGATCTACAAATGTAGTTGTAATTCCATGTCTTGGAAGTGTTACACTTAGTAAGTTATAAGTTCCTCCATACAAACTGCTTGAGGCAACAATATGATCACCCGCTTTTAATAAGGTTAATAAACTCGTTGCAATTGCAGCTGTTCCTGAAGCGGTTACGACCGCTGCAATACCGCCTTCCAAAGCAGCTAGTCGCTGCTCCAAAACATCATTTGTAGGATTATTTATACGGGTATAAATATTTCCTGGTTCGGCCAAAGCGAATAAATTAGCCGCATGGTCAGAACTGTTAAAGACATAAGCTGTCGATTGATAAATTGGCACGGCTCGTGTCCCTCCATTTTCTGAAACATTGTGTCCTGCATGCAACGCTTGGGTTGCGAATTTTTGAGTACTCATTTTTCTATTTTTTTGAGTTAATACTAATTAAACCAAAAGTCAAATGCACTTTTTGAAAAGTGTACTTATTAGAAAAATGTTATAAAGAAATCATATTTACAGATCTGTAAATAGGGTTAGTTATCTATCTAACTTCCAATTATTAAATCGAAAATCAAGTAGAATTTAGCACCTACTTTAATAAATTAAAGGGTTGCTAAGGCTTCGTTGGGTCTATCCCTCCGCCTTTCTTGATAACATTTCAGTAAGTTATTGAACTTTGTGAATGCAAATATTCAATAATAAAAAGATATAAACCAAATATTTTTCGGTATATTTTAATTTATTTTATTTAAAGATAAATATTTTCGGCGAATTATGTATTCTACCGATTTATTTTCTATATTACTCTCAAGCCAGGATAATACATCTAAATACAAGAAGGCTCGTTTTTCATAAGGATCATTTTCAAACACCTTTAGCTTAGCATGAAGTTCCTTAAACGCTGCTTTAATATCTTGAGGGTAAATATCTCCTAAGCGTTTCAAAAACTTGATCATCTCTTTTTGAACCAAATGAAGATCTTCCATTTTTATCAAAAACTTGTAGGTGCTCTTTATAAGCGTCTCAAGGTTGTAGTCTAATCCCGCTTCATAATGCGCGACTAAATTTAAGATTCTAGAAAAACATAAAAGATCTTCACGCATTTGCAATGATTTATTGCTGATTATTTTTGCTAAAAACTCGATGCATTTATGATAGTCACCGATCCCGAAATATAAACTTGCAATTTTATAATAAAACACCATAACATGATGTTCATCGATACGACTTTTATGCTTGCGAAGACCCTCTAGTGTCTCTGGGATTAATGGAAGCCCCTCCTTAAAAGTACCTTCCATAAAATGGGCATTAAACTTATTTAAACCGATAAATAAAAAGGATAGACTTTCTACATTATCATCTTTAGGGAACCAGTCTTGCCCTCTAATGTTAATCAAGTTATTAAGTGTATCCTTAAATTTATCATGTCGCTTTATAAAAAATAAAGCTTCCAAAAGGTTTTGATTTCCATTGAGAAAAAAAACAGGATTAAGCCGAATCATAGAAGGATATTCGTGAAATAAATCGACCCATTTTTTTGAATATTTATAGCAGGCAAGAAAATCTTGAGTCAAAAAACTATACCATAAGTATGATTTGTAAAGCCACAATTTCTCTCTGAATCCTAATTCTGATATTTTGTAATCAGGGAGTCGTTCATTGAAATATTTAGTTACTTTTTCATGCTCAGAAGCCTGCTTTACATAACCGGTTTTTAAAAACAAACCATATAATTGAAGGGATAAATTAGACAGCTTGCTAGCTAACAAGTTTTGTTTATTAAGTTCTTTGGCTTGAATTGTTAACTCATCAGCTCTGGTACTGATACTTCTAGTAATGTACTGAGATTCAATTACTTTTTCAAGTTCTATAATCTCGTTAGCAATATTTTTTTCCTCATTGGTAATGGCCAGTGACTTCGCTTTATCAAGAATTTTTAAACTTTGAGTATAAAGACCTTTATGATATAAAATCGTAGCGAAATCTAATTGTTCGCGAATCTGAATTCTAATATTTTGGTGAGAGGGATTTAATCTTAAACTAATTAATATCTGCTTATATAAATGTGCTTTTAAGTTAGATAGTTGTAGTTTCTTTACGAAACCATTTTTTAAAATTGACGCTTCGTCATATACCTTTAGTTTGTGTAAAACATTGAAAAGTAATAAAAATTTAGAATCCTCATTAACCCCCAAACGACCCACGTAGAGTTTAAATTGTCTTTTTTCAGATTTGGACAATGACTTTATAAGCACAAATAAATTATCTTTTTGCTCTCTAGTCATAGTATAAATATTGACATATTATGTTGTATATTAGGTGCTTAATTGAAATAATGGGTTGTTATGCATCGTAAAGCAAATATGAGAACCCTTCATTTAAAAGAACCAAAATATAAATTCGTATAACAATAGAAAAATATATTCCGATAAATGTCTAAAACACAAATTCAAATTTTTGACACAACGCTTCGCGATGGAGAGCAAGTCCCTGGCTGTAAGCTAAATACACCTCAAAAAATAATTATTGCAAAACAGCTAGACTTATTAGGTGTTGACGTAATTGAAGCAGGATTTCCCGTATCAAGTCCAGGCGATTTCAAATCTGTGGAAGAAATTTCAAAAATTGTAAAAAATGCGACGGTTTGCGGACTGACTCGTTCGGTAGAAAATGACATAAAAATTGCTGCTGAAGCGCTGAAATACGCTAAAAAACCTAGAATACATACAGGTATTGGGACTTCAGACTCCCATATAATACATAAATTTAAGTCTAATAAAGAGGCCATTATAGAGCGTGCTGTCAGAGCAGTATCTTACGCAAAATCTTTTGTAGAAGATGTAGAATTTTATGCTGAAGATGCTGGCCGAACTGACAACGAGTATTTAGCTCGCGTTTGTGAAGCAGTTATCAAGGCAGGAGCCACCGTATTAAATATTCCAGACACAACTGGCTATTGTCTACCTCACGAGTATGGGGCTAAAATTAAATATTTAATGGAAAACGTAAAAGGAATAGATAAAGCTATCATTTCGTGTCATTGCCATAACGACTTAGGTCTAGCAACCGCTAATTCTATTGAAGGAATTATTAACGGGGCTAGGCAAATAGAATGTACCGTTAATGGCATTGGCGAACGTGCCGGAAACACTGCTTTGGAAGAAGTTGTTATGATCATGAAACAGCATCCTTATCTAAATTTAGACACTAATATCAATACGACAATGTTATATGGCATCAGTCAATTAGTTTCTGAAAACATGGGTATTTATACCCAACCCAACAAAGCTATTGTTGGTGCAAATGCATTTGCGCACAGCTCGGGAATTCATCAAGATGGAGTGATTAAAAATCGGGAAACTTATGAAATAATCGACCCGAAAGATGTTGGCGTTACAGAGTCGGCTATCGTACTTACTGCAAGAAGTGGTCGTGCAGCCTTAGCATACAGAGCTAAAAACGTAGGCTATGAACTTACTAAACTTGAATTGGACGTTGTCTATGCGGAGTTCTTAAATTTTGCAGACACCAAAAAAGAAGTGATAGATTCTGATATTCACGAAATTATAAAAACCACTAAGATTTATAACTAAATCAAATACGCATTTATGAAAAAAACTCTGTTTGATAAAGTTTGGGACGCCCATGTCGTTGATACAGTTGAAAACGGCCCCCAAGTGCTATACATTGACAAGCATTTAATTCATGAAGTCACTAGTCCACAGGCTTTTAATGAATTAGAAGAGCGAAACATTCCTGTTTTTAGACCACAGCAAATAGCAGCTACAGCTGACCACAATACGCCTACTCTAGAACAACATCTACCGGTTAAAGATGAGTTATCTAGAAAACAACTTGCTCAACTCTCTGAGAACTGTCGAAAAAACAATATTACTCTTTATGAATTAGGCCATAAATATAATGGGATTGTACACGTAATGGCGCCTGAACTAGGCATCACTCAGCCTGGAATGACTATGGTTTGTGGTGACAGTCACACCTCTACACATGGGGCTTTTGGAACCATAGCTTTTGGAATTGGAACCAGCCAAGTTGCCCAAGTATTTGCGAGTCAGTGTTTGTTGTTATCAAAACCTAAAAGCTTACGAGTAACTGTCAACGGTACACTTAAAAATGGAGTGCTTTCTAAGGATGTAATCTTATATATTATCTCAAAATTAGGCACTAATTCTGGGACAGGTTATTTCTGTGAATATGCAGGCGATGTCTTTGAAAAGATGAGTATGGAAGGTCGAATGACCGTTTGTAACATGAGTATTGAAATGGGAGCTCGAGGCGGAATGATTGCGCCGGATGAAACCACGTTTGACTATGTAAAAGGCCGTGAATTTGCCCCTAAAAATGAGGCATTTGATAAAAAAGTAGCCTATTGGAAAACGCTTCCAACTGATGATGGTGCTCCTTTTGATAAAGAATATTTCTTTGATGCAGAAGATATTGAACCGATGGTTACTTACGGTACAAATCCCGGAATGGGGATTAAAATATCTGATACAATCCCTGTAAATAATGACCCTTCATTTAAGAAGTCACTGCAGTATATGAATTTTGAAGCTGGTAAATCGTTGATTGACACGCCTATAAATTTTGTATTTATTGGCAGCTGTACAAATTCTAGAATCGAAGATTTTAGAGTCGCTGCCGATTATGTTAAAGGAAAAAAGAAGGCCAAAAATGTAACTGCATGGCTAGTACCTGGAAGTAAACAAGTAGAAACTCAAATTATAGAAGAAGGCCTAAAAGATATATTTAATGATGCTGGGTTTGAGTTAAGACAACCTGGATGTTCAGCCTGTTTAGCTATGAATGACGATAAAATTCCACAAAACGAATACTGTGTATCTACATCAAATAGAAATTTTGAGGGTAGACAAGGACAAGGGGCAAGAACTATTTTGGCGAGTCCATTAATGGCCGCTGCAACAGCTATTGAAGGTAAAATCATTGACATCACTAAACAATTAAATTAATGGAAAAATTTAAAACACATACGTCTCAAGCAATTCCATTAAATATTGCAAATGTAGACACGGATCAGATCATACCAGCTCGTTTTTTAAAGGCGACTGACAAAAAAGGGTTTGGGGACAACGTCTTTAGAGATTGGCGTTTTAATAAAGCAGGGAAGGCAGTCTCAAACTTCTCTCTTAATAATCCATTATACTCTGGGAGTATTTTAATTGCAGGCGACAATTTTGGATGTGGCTCAAGTCGAGAACATGCAGCATGGGCACTGGTAGGGTTTGGATTCAAAGTAATTGTCTCTAGCTTCTTTGCGGACATCTTTAAAGGGAATGCCCTCAACAATGGTTTATTGCCTGTACAAGTGTCAGAAGGCTTTTTAAATGCACTATTTGCCGCAATTGACACGGATGCATCCACGTTATTTGAAGTGAATTTAGAAGCTCAAACCATCAGCATTAAAGGGACCAATTTGAGCGAAAGTTTTGAAATTGATCCTTACAAAAAAACATGTATGATTAATGGCTATGACGATATTGATTATTTATTAAGTAAAAAAGAACTCATCGAAGCCTTTGAGCTTCAAAAACCCTATTGATATGAACTTAAAAATCGCTGTACTCTCTGGAGACGGAATTGGACCCGAAGTCACTCAAGAAGCTGTGAAAGTATTAAAAGCAATTGCGGTCAATTTTGATCACAATTTTAGCTTTACACCTGCGCCCGTTGGCGCCATTGCGATCGATCAAGTTGGCGATCCATTACCCGAAAGCACGCTTGATGTTTGTAGAGCCAATGATTCTATATTATTTGGCGCTATTGGACACCCAAAATATGATAATGATCCTTCTGCAAAAGTACGTCCAGAACAAGGCCTTCTTAAACTCCGCAAACAGTTAGGGTTATATGCCAACATAAGACCCGTAAAAGCTTATGAGTCATTACTTGGAAAATCGCCTTTAAAGAAAAAAATAATTAAAGGGACGGACATTAGTATTTACAGAGAACTAACTGGGGGAATTTATTTTGGAGAAAAAAAAATAAGTGCCGATGGAAATACAGCTTCTGACCTTTGTGAGTATTCTCGTTACGAAATAGAGCGAATTGCACACCTTGCGTTCAAAGCCGCCAAAGCAAGGCGACAAAAGGTAACTCTGATTGATAAGGCCAATGTATTAGAAAGCTCTAGGCTTTGGAGAAAAGTTGTTGGTGAACTTGCAAAAGACTACCCAGAAATAGAACTGGACTACTTGTTTGTAGACAATGCTGCTATGCAAATGATTTTGAATCCAACACAGTTTGATGTAATTCTAACAGAAAACTTATTTGGAGACGTAATCAGTGATGAGGCAAGTGTCATAGGAGGCTCAATTGGGCTATTAGCTTCTGCCTCAGTTGGAGACAAACACTCTATGTTTGAACCAATCCACGGTTCGTATCCACAAGCTGAAGGAAAAGGAATTGCAAACCCAATCGCTTCCATATTATCTGCCGCTATGTTACTAGATCACTTCGAGTTGCATAAGGAAGCTGAAATGATAAGAACAGCCGTTGAAAAGTCACTTAAACTAAACATCACTACACCCGATCTTAACACAAAATTTGATAATATTTCGACCAGTAAAGTGGGTGATTTCATAGAGGACTACATTAACAATCCGGATGATTCAAATATGAATTTTAGAAATATGCATCTAGGACAGTCTACTATTATTTAATGAAATTATTAAATATTTTATATAAAAAAAGCCCCGCTTTTGCGAGGCTTTTTTTTACAGTCTAATGGTTTTGCCATTACTATTTTTAAAATGATATTGTAGATACGTGTAAGCATCTCTTGGCATTACTTTTACCCATTTTTTATGTTCAAAATACCATTTTGTACGTATGGATGGGAAGCCTTTAGTAATAAAGGCTGCTATGAAAGGGTGTGTGTTTAAAGTCACGTCTTTATAGCCTTTTTTAATAATTTGATCCAGCTGATGATTGATTTTTTCGATCAAAACAATAGGAGCTTCAACTTCAGCGCCATTAATTCCGTTAGGATTTGCTTCCTTGGTCTTAATGTTCATTTCTGGTCGAACACGTTGTCTTGTGATTTGAATTAACCCAAACTTGCTTGGAGGTAATATTTTGTGTTTGGCTCTGTCGTCTTTCATCTCATCTCTAAGATGATTAAAGAGTTTTTTGCGATTCTCCGCTTTATTCATATCAATAAAATCAATTACAATTATTCCTCCCATATCACGCAATCTAAATTGGCGTGCTAGTTCGGTTGCAGAAATTAAATTGACTTCTAATGCAGTATCCTCTTGGTTTCTTTGTTTGCTTGAACGATTACCACTGTTGACATCAACTACATGAAGGGCTTCTGTATGCTCAATAATTAAATAAGCACCTCGAGCCATTGATACGGTTTTTCCAAACGAAGTCTTGATTTGTCTTTCAATTCCAAATTTTTCAAAAATTGGTGTTTTAGGATCGTGATAATTCACAATCGACTCTTTGTGAGGTGCGATCTGAATTACATAATCTTTAACTTGATTGAAAAGCACTTCATTATCAACCGTAATACCAGTGAAGGTATCATTGAAAATATCTCTTAAAATAGAGGAAGCCTTGTTCATTTCACCAAGAACTTTACTTGGCGTATGGGCGCGTGGAATTGCTTTACATATAGATTCCCACTTTGAGTATAAACTTTGAAGATCTTTATCGAGTTCTGCTACCTTTTTATCTGTGGCAACAGTACGAATAATGACTCCAAATCCTTTTGGTGTTATACTTCTTACAAGACGTTTTAATCGCTCTTTTTCTTTTCGACTTTCAATTTTTTGAGAAATTGATATACGGTCTGAAAAAGGGACGAGTACTAAATAGCGTCCAGCCAGAGAGATCTCAGAACTTATTCTAGGTCCCTTTGTGGAAATTGGTTCTTTTACAATTTGAACTAAAATAGATTGGTTTGACTTTATAATTTCGTCAATATTACCATCTTTTTTCATGTCTTCTTCAAAAGTGAAGTTTTTTAAAGAATAATCTTTTAATTTACCTGTGCTTACACGTTTCATGAATTTCATAAGCGTTGGATACTTGGGTCCAAGATCATGGTAATGCAAGAATGCATCCTTTTCATACCCTACATTTACAAATGCAGCGTTAAGACCCGGAACAGATTTTCTGACTTTGGCTAAAAACACATCGCCTACAGAAAACTTGCTATTATCTTCGTCTTTTTGAAATTCAATTAATTTTCCATCTTTTAATAAGGCAAAATCAACATTATCTGAATTTGATCGAATTATTAATTCTTTATTCATAAGTGTTAATTTTAATCTGAACATTGTTGTACAGACGGATTATAATATTTTTTTCTTGATTCATTCCTATAAACACATAGGAGTATAACCTTGAATATCTAAACAAATTGTTTAAATACTAAGATTTCACAGGATTTAATCCAGTAAACTCGTGTACTCAGTAAGGTGTGACTGAATTTTTCACGAATTAGATATCAAAGAACGTTCTGTAAATAAATCGAAAAAGTAGCTTATGCTACTTTTTCAAATTATTTCTTCTTGTGACGGTTAGCACGACGTCTTTTTTTACGCTTATGCGTTGCTACCTTATGTCTTTTACGTTTTTTACCACTTGGCATAAATGTATTTTTTAGAAATTAGTAATTAATTTATTTGTTTACTTTAACCTTCGATTTAACGCCCTCTACAAAAACTTTAGATGGCTTAAACGATGGAATGTTGTGAGCTGGAATTTTGATTGAAGTATTTTTAGAAATATTTCTACCAATTTTCTCGGCTCTTGTTTTAATAATGAAGCTTCCAAACCCTCTTAGATAAACATTTTCACCTGTCTCTAAAGACCCTTTTACTTCGCTCATAAAAGATTCAACAGTTGCTAACACATCTCCTTTTTCAATTCCTAAGTCGTTGGAGATCTTAGCTACAATTTCAGCTTTAGTCATTTTATATCTTATTTTAAAAGTTAATGTTTTTTAATAGGCTTGCAAATATATGTATTTTAAATTCAATATTTCATCCCTAAAGAATTAAAATTAAATATATTAAAAGATTATTTTTGCAGCTCAACCAATTTTAAAAATGAACTTCAACTCAAGTTTAACTATCTGGTACTCAGTAAACAAGAGAGATTTGCCTTGGCGAAGATCTAAGAATCCTTACAATATATGGTTGTCTGAAATTATACTACAACAAACCCAAGTCAAACAAGGTCTGCCTTATTATGAAGCATTTATATCCAAATTCTCAAGCATCCAAGACCTCGCTAATGCATCGGAAACTGAAGTGTTAAAACTTTGGCAAGGGTTGGGCTACTACTCTAGGGCTAGGAATCTTCACTTCTCAGCAAAATATATCACAGAACATTTGGGTGGCGTATTTCCACAAAACTACAAGGAGCTTTTGCAACTTAAAGGGGTGGGCGATTACACAGCAAGCGCTATTGCCTCCATTTGCTACGAGGAGTCTGTAGCAGTTGTGGACGGAAATGTGTATCGTGTTTTAGCTCGATATTTTGGCATAGATACGCCCATAAACAGCACTGAAGGGGTTAAACAATTTAAAACTCTTGCAGAATCCTTGCTTCCCATCTCCAACTTTGGAGATTACAACCAAGCAATCATGGAGTTTGGAGCCCGACAATGCAAACCTCAATCGCCCATCTGTGGCGAATGCCCTTTAAGCGTAAATTGTAAAGCCTATGCTACAGGAACTATAAAATTACTTCCCGTTAAACTAAAAAAAACAAAGGTATCTAAAAAGTACTTTAATTTTATAGTCATGACTTATGAAGACAATTATACGTACTTGGAGCAGCGCACAGAAAAAGGGATCTGGCAGCAATTATATCAATTTCCACTCATCGAAACAGAAGCGCCAGTAACAGCAGAAGACTTATTAATTCATTTCGAGTCTCTTCCATTAATTCCAGCAACCTACAAAGAGTTAGTATTATTTAATGAAACAGACCTAATCCACAAACTATCTCACCAAGAGTTGCATATAAAGTTTTGGATTTTAAAAACCTCAACTATAATTAAAGACGGTGTTAAGTGGTCCGATATTAAGTCGTATCCTGTTCCTATTGTTATTGAACGGTTTATTAATAATTTTCAAAATTAGGTATGAGCATCTCTAATTTTTAGATATCTTTATATCCAAATTTCAAATTAATTCAACTCTACAAATATTCACTTTTATGTCAGGAACTTTAAATAAAGTAATGCTTATTGGGCACCTAGGAGATGTGGTTAAAATGCACTATTTTGATGATAAAAATTGTGTAGGACGCTTCTCTTTAGCTACTAACGAAACCTACACTAATAAGCAAACAAACGAAAAAGTAACAAATACTGAGTGGCACAATATCGTGGTGCGAAATAAAGGAGCTGAAATATGTGAGAAATACCTGAAAAAAGGTGATAAAGTATACATTGAAGGCCGATTGAAAACACGTAAATGGCAGGATGACAAAGGAAATGATCGTTATTCTACTGAAATTCAATGTGTTGATTTCACATTCTTAACCGCCAAAAGCGAAAACGCTCAACCCGCTGGTGAATTGGAAAACAAAAACTCCATAACTACCCTACATAAAGCTGAAATGTCCCAAGAACAACCTAATGACCTGCCTTTTTAATTGAATTTTAACTGAAATTATATAATTGAATTCTGAACTCTTAAGCATCGTGCCACTTTTAAATTCATCGCTAATCCCTGGTCTCATTGGGCTTCTGGTGCTTTTGATCGCTTCTGGACTAATTTCTGGGGCTGAAGTCGCGCTTTTTTCTCTAACCCAAAAAGACTTAGACGAGGCCAAGAAAACCAAATCAAAGTCTTTTGAAATCATTATCGAACTTCTAACACAACCAAAAAAATTACTTGCTTCTATACTAGTCGCTAACAATTTTATAAATATCGCAATCGTCCTATTATTTGCATCTTTAGGAGAAGTCTTGTTCAAAGGGATTGATTCTGAACTCAGTTTTGGAGGCTTAAAAATTGACTTAGTCTTTTTTATTGAAGTGATTGTAATTACATTTTTGATTTTACTGATTGGGGAAATCCTACCTAAAGTATATGCTAACAGAAACAACTTAAAGTTTTCAAAATTCATGGCTTACCCCTTAAAAGCTCTGGATATAATAATTTCTCCTATTAGCATTCCTATGCAAAAAGCAACTCTTGGAATTCATAAAAAACTAGGGAAGCAAAAATCGACTTTAAATGTAGGCCATTTATCCCAAGCATTAGAACTCGCCAGTGATGAAGACACTACACAAGAAGAGCAGAAAATACTACAAGGGATTGTATCATTTGGAAATACAGACACCAAACAAGTAATGCGCCCACGTATTGACATATTTGCCTTAGACCAGTCGATAAAGTACAGTGAAATAATTCCTGAAATTATAAAAAATGGCTATTCTCGTATCCCTGTTTATAATGACAGTATCGATAGTGTTACTGGGATATTATATGTAAAAGACTTATTACCTCATCTTCAAAAAAATGAATTTGATTGGACCACTTTATTGAGAGCACCATTTTTTGTTCCTGAGAACAAAAAACTAGATGATTTGATGGTCGAGTTTCAAGAGAAAAAAATTCATCTTGCCGTAGTGGTTGATGAGTATGGTGGCACTTCGGGTGTAGTCTCATTAGAGGATGTTATTGAAGAAATTGTTGGAGATATTAGTGATGAATTTGATGATGACGATTTAATATACTCAAAGCTAGATGCCAACAATTTTATTTTTGAAGGAAAAACAACTTTAAAGGACTTTTATAGAATTATAAAAATTGATGATGAATCGGTTTTTGAAGACGAAAAAGGAGAGGCAGAAACCTTAGCAGGGTTTGTGCTTGAAATCTCAAAAAGCTTTCCAAAAATAAATAGTGAAATTAATTTTAAAACGTATACGTTTACTGTAGAAGCTCTTAGTAATAAACGCATTAAGCAATTAAAAGTAACTTTGAAAAAATAATGAAACTATACACTGTTCTCTTATGCATTTTAATGTGCTTGTCTTGTGATGAAGTTTTAGTTCCTAAACCAAAAGCATTTCTGAGTTTAGATTATCCAAAAGCATCTTATCATGAAAGCCTATTAGAGTTGCCTTTTAAGTTTGAGAAAAACAAGTTAGCACAGCTGTCTTTTTCTAAAAAAAACAATAGCCTAGAAGGGCTTATTCTTCGATATCCAAACTTGAAGGCTTCAGTTTTTATTAACTACAAAAAAGTAAATAACAACTTAAAAAAACACATCGCTGACGCAAGAAAAATGACTCAAAAACACCGTCAAATTGCCGATGAGATCTCAGAACGTAAATATGATAATAATTGGGGGAAAGTACATGGGATGTTCTATGATCTTAAAGGAAATGTCGCGTCGCAATCACAATTTTATGTAACCGATAGTACAAGTCACTTTTTATCTGGAGCGCTATACTTTGAAACAAAACCCAACTATGATTCCATATTACCTGCCATAAACTATATTCAAAAAGATATGATGCATCTTATTGAAAGCTTGCAATGGAAGTAACTTGCTAGGGTTCTAAATCCGAACTCAATGGGTTCCACCCTTGTGCGGTTAATGGAATTTTAGCCTCGGCTCTTGTCACTAAATTCATGCCGTTGCCTGGATCAGTCATATACCCTATAACTGTTAAATTTGGATTGGCTTTGATTTTAGGGAAATCTTCTTGAGAAATGGTCATCAATAGTTCATAGTCTTCACCACCGTTTAGAGCAACTGTAGTGCTGTCCATATTAAACTCTTCACTTGTTGATATGACCTGTGGGTCTAGAGGGATTTTTGTTTCATATAAATCACACCCTACCTCGCTTTGTTTACATAAATGGATAATCTCTGAAGACAAGCCGTCGCTAATGTCAATCATTGAAGTTGGCAATACATCAAGGTCCTTGAGAAGTTTTATAATGTCTTTTCGAGCCTCGGGCTTTAATTGACGTTCGATAATATAAGTGTAAGCCTCTAAATCAGGCTGATTGTTTGGGTTCACTTTAAAAACCTGTTTTTCACGTTCCAACACCTGAAGGCCTAGGTAAGCTCCACCAAGGTCCCCACTAACTACTAATAAATCATTTGACTGAGCACCACTTCGCTTTACCACAGATTCTAAATCTACTTCGCCAAGCGCGGTTACAGAAATCATAAGACCTGTCTGAGAAGACGTAGTATCACCACCAACAACATCCACTCCGTATACTTCTGCAGCTTGATGGATCCCTGCATAAAGAGCCTCTAGAGACTCCAACGAAAACCGATTAGAAACAGCAATAGAAACCGTTATTTGAGTCGCATTTGCATTCATCGCGTACACATCCGATAAATTAACCATTACAGCTTTGTAGCCCAAATGCTTTAATGGCATGTAACTTAAGTCAAAATGAACACCCTCTACGAGCAAGTCCGTTGTTAATACAACCAATTTATTTTTAAAATCTAATACCGCAGCATCATCTCCAATCCCTTTTAATGTAGAGGCATTTTTATCGTTAAACTGTTTGGTTAAATGGTCTATTAGCCCAAACTCACCTAGCGAGCTAATAGATGTGCGTTCTTGGTTTTTATCTTCAATCATTCTGCAAAAATAAGGCGCTTTTGGTAGATTTCAGACACATTTGATAAGTAATTCAATAGTTTTGGAGTTCTTTTCAGTTTTTGATGTAGTTTTGGGGATCGATTAATTGTGTGAAATTATGAATGTAGAAAAACCTTTTTTAATACTGTGTATCGCAATTGGGCTATTAACTTCCTGTGGCAACGAAACTTATGGAGACGAATTAGCCCCTCAAACCTATACTGCTACTTGGCCCTGTGAAAATGGAATGGCTGACATATACCCCTGTAATGGCTATGACCTTATGAGTTATATGTCTTTACAAGATTTGACTCCTGGTACTGGCGCAGGCAGTCTCTCTGGAAATGATTCATGGGGTTGGACGGACCCAACAACTAATAAGGAATATGCGCTCGTAGGGCTCAATTCTCATGCAGCTTTTGTAGATATAAGCAATCCTGTGGCGCCACTACTGATTGGCGTTTTACCAACAGCGACTGTAAACAGCTCTTGGAGAGATATAAAAGTATATCAAGATCATGCCTTTATTGTAAGTGAAGCTCCAGGGCATGGAATGCAAGTTTTTGACCTTACCCGGCTTAAAAACGTCTCTAATGCCCCAGAAATATTTACTGCTGACTCCCATTTTACAGATTTTGGCCAGGCTCATAATATTGTTATTAACGAGTCCTCAGGCTATGCTTACGTGGTAGGCGCAAATCGAAATGGGCCTTTTTCTGGAGGTGCCCTGTTTATAAATATTCAAAACCCTGCAGCACCCATTTCAGAAGGCGGATTTGCTGAGGGAGGGTATTCTCATGATGCACAAGTGGTTAATTATTCTGGTCCTGATGTTGACTATACTGGAAAAGAAATATTAGTAGGAAGCAATGAGACTGAAATTGTTATAGCTGATGTTTCTGACAAAGCAAATCCAATCACAATTTCAACTATAGCCTATTCAAATATTGGGTATACCCATCAAGGTTGGTTTACTGAAGATTTAATTCATTTTATAGTAGGCGATGAAAAAGATGAATTAAACATTGGAACGAACACACGCACAATTATTTTTGACTTTACTGACTTGGATAATCCTTTGTACGATTTTGACTATTTAGGAACAACTCTAGCTATTGATCACAACGGCTATACAAATGGAGATGATTATTATTTAGCCAATTATACGGCGGGTATTCGTGTGTTAGACTTATCTCAAATTGAAAACAATACGATCTCTGAAATTGGCTTTTTTGACACCTATCCAGAAAATGATAGTGCAGCATTTGATGGTGTTTGGAATATATATCCGTTTTTTACAAGTGAAAACATTATAATTAGCGACATCGACAGAGGTTTATTTATTATAAGAAGAAGTGATTTTTGATTTTCAAGCTATGTACTATAGTATTTACAACTATTATTTATTAGTCTTTTGGCTGTTTGCCAGCACAATACTCTTGAAGTGTTCTAAAGAAAAAGATTCTCAAACAAGTGGTGGCATTCCTTTAGAAATTGAGTCTGTCATAACTTTAGGAGGTTCCAAAAACGAGAGTGGACAGTCCGTAATTAAAACCTTCGATGGAGGCTATGCTGTTATTGGGCACACTCAGAGTATGGATGGAGATATCGCAGGTAAATCTAATGAGTCCTATGATTACTGGGTTCTGAAGTTTAATATTTTAAACGAGTTGGAATGGCAAAAAACATATGGTGGGAGTGATGACGATCGGGGTACTGATATAATTCAAACTTCAGAGGGTGGTTATACTGTGATTGGAAAAAGTAAAAGTGAAGACCTTGATGTTTCTGAAAACGCAGGATATGACGACTTTTGGATGATTAAATTAGACGGAAATGGTTCAATTTTGTGGGAATATTCCTTTGGGTACGCAGGAAGTGACGTCCCCTACTCTGTTATACAGACAAATGACAATGGGTACTTAGTGTCAGGAGTGTTGGATGTAACAGCCTCAAACGGTCAAGGCGATAGAGTTTCAAGCTCACAACGCAGGCATGCTGGTGGAGACTATTGGGTGATTAAATTAAATGCTAATGGCATTAAAGAATGGAGTAACTATTATGGCGGGAGCTTTACAGACACAGCTTACGACGCCATTCAAACTGAAGACAATGGCTATATTATTGTGGGCTCTTCAGATAGCAATGACGTTGACGTTGCAAACAATAAAGGTTCTTACGATTTTTGGGTTATTAAAATCTCTAACACAGGTGATTTAGTTTGGGAAAAATCGTTTGGTGGCAGCGAAATTGACGAAGCACGTGCCATAAGTAATACAGCAGATGGCAATTACTTAGTTGTAGGAGATACTAGAAGTGCTAACATTGACGTTTCTCAAAACAGAGGGGCTGCTGATTTATGGATGATTAAAATTAATTCCGAAGGATCTCTAATATGGGAAAAAACCTTGGGTGGAACGAACTTTGATGTCGGAAGATCCGTTTCAAAAACACAAGATAATGGATTTTTAATTGCCGGAAGCTCAAGAAGTTCAGATGGTGACTTAAGTAGTAATAAAGGTCAAAATGACGCCTTAATTCTAAAAATAAATAGCAGTGGGGACTTAGAATGGCAGAAAACCATTGGAGGCAGTGAAGTTGATTTTTTCTATGGAGCGGCCGAACTAACAGATGGATCCGTTGTGGCCGTTGGAGATACTAACAGCTCAAATGGTGATATTACAGAAAACAAAGGCTTTACAGACCTTTTAATCCTTAAGGCAAAATGAAACTGAAATCTCTTTTTTTAACTTTAACGCTTGTGATGCTATATGGCTGCAATACTGATTTGGACGATAGCACGAGCCAAACGACTGTAAGTCTAAAGTTTACTCATCATTGGGATGGAGTCCAGGTTACAAACTCAGATTTGAATGCGTTTAGTTACACCAATGCCTTTGGAAACCTTTTAAGTATTGAGCGCTTGCGCTACCTTATTTCTGACCTTGTATTGACAAAAAATAATGGGCAAACTATTGAAATAGAGGACTATAGACTGATCGACATTGCAAATGATAGCTCTTTAGCTTACGTGACCACGGATCTAATTGAAACCGGATCTTATAGTAATATTTCATTTGTATTTGGATTCACAAATGAAAAAAACTCTAACGGGTCTTATAATGATCTCAATTCTGAATCTTGGAATGTTCCTTTAATGCTTGGAGGCGGCTATCACTACATGCAAATGGATGGGAAGTTTTTGAATACTGATAATATAGAACAAGGATATAATTACCACGCTATTAGAGCCGTTGACAACCCAGGAGATAATCCGAGCTTTCCGCAAGACACCTTTTTTAGAGTCAATTTGGGTGCTGTAAGTATTAAAGAGGATGGTGAAATTAATATTGCTATGAATATTGCTGAATGGTTTAAAAATCCAAGCACCTGGAACCTAAATGACTATAATCAAATGCTAATGCCAAATTCTGCGGCTCAAATAATTATGTATGAGAACGGACAAAATGCTTTTACTTTGGTGAATAATAACTAACCCATAATGAGGACTCTGAAATCAAATATAATCTCGTTTTTATTGACACTCCTAGCGTTGTCGTGTAATAAAGAATCAACAGATTCTTATGTAAATACAACCACTCCAAGTCCTTTGCAAATTCCTCCACTGTTTGAATCCCTCATACTCAACCCTATTATTCCATCAAACAACCCTCAAACACAAGAAGGGATTTCACTAGGAAGAAAATTATTTTATGACCCAATTTTATCTGCAGACAACACTCAAGCCTGTGCCAGCTGCCATAACCCTACAAATGCTTTTACGGATAGTAGCCGATTTAGCGAAGGAATTGATGGGTTTTTCGGCATCAGGAACTCAATGCCTTTATTTAATTTAGCATGGAACTATGAAGATCGTTTTTTCTGGGATGGGCGTGAATCCGGACTAGAAAACCAAGCCTTTGAGCCCATTACTAACCCAATTGAAATGCATACCACTTGGCCTGAAGTAGCAGAAAAAATATCTCAAGATTTAGAGTACCCACAGCTCTTTAAGGCTGCTTTTGGAGACCTACCTATTGATTCTGTTTTAGTTTCAAAAGCCATTGCTCAGTTTGAAAGAATTCTCATTTCTGCAAACTCAAAATTTGACAACTATTTATTAGGAACTAGCGATTTATCTGCACAGGAGATTAGCGGATTTAATATTTTTATGGATGAATCAAAAGGCGATTGCTTTCATTGCCACGGAAGTGAAAACAACCCTCTATGGACAGACAATAAATTTCACAATAATGGCTTAGATTCAGAGATAACAGACCTAGGCCTTGGTCGTGTTACAGGAGATCCTTCGGATGATGGGAAATTTAAATCACCATCATTGAGAAATCTAATTTTTACAGCACCTTACATGCATGATGGGCGATTTTCAACTTTAGAAGACGTTATTAATCACTATAGCGAAGGACTTCAAAACTCCACAACTATTGACCCGTTGATGAAAAAAGTAGCTCAAGGAGGTGTGCAGCTCAGTTTTCAAGAAAAAGCCAACCTTAAGGCTTTTTTATTAACCTTAACAGACGAGGACTTTATAAGCAACCCAAAATTTTCAAATCCATAGGTAAAAGCTATCTTCTCATATATTAATATAATGTTAGGATTTATGGAAATCCCCACCTTATGTTGTATATTTGTTCCCTATTTGGAAAGCAGCTATATAAGCACTATGATAAAAGTTTCAGAAACAGCAAAAAGTAAAGTCTTGCAATTAATGCAAGAAGATGGTTTTGATCCCAGCAAAGACTATGTTAGAGTTGGTGTAAAAAGTGGGGGATGCTCAGGCTTGTCTTACGACTTAAAGTTTGATAAATCTCAGATCGATGGTGATAAGTTGTTTGAAGATAATGGAGTAAAAATTGTAGTTGATACCAAAAGTTTTCTGTATCTAATTGGAACTACTCTAGAGTATTCTGGAGGGTTAAATGGAGCAGGATTTGTGTTTAATAACCCCAATGCAAATCGCACTTGTGGGTGTGGAGAATCTTTTTCTTTATAATATAATTTACAAACGGTATGAGTAAGTACACAGAAGACGATTTAAGAGAAGAGTTAAAAACCAAAGAGTATGAATATGGTTTTTATACAGATCTAGATTCTGAAACGTTTCCAATTGGGTTAGACGAATCTATTGTAAGAGCAATTTCAAAGAAAAAGGAAGAGCCTGAATGGATGACAGAGTGGAGGCTAGAAGCTTTTAAGATTTGGAAAAGCATGAAGGAACCAGACTGGGCAAACGTAAAATATCAAAAACCAGACTTTCAAGCAATTGCCTATTACTCAGCTCCAACTGCTGTAGACCCTAACAAAACACTTGATGATGTTGATCCCGACTTATTAGCGATGTACAAGAAATTAGGCATCTCTGTTGATGAACAAAAGAAGATGAATAACGTCGCAATGGATATTGTAGTAGACTCCGTATCGGTTGCCACCACCTTTAAAAAAACCTTAGGAGAAAAAGGAATTATCTTTATGAGCATCTCGGAGGCCATTAAAGAACACCCTGAACTCGTTAAAAAATATATTGGAACAGTAGTCCCTACAACAGACAATTACTATGCAGCACTTAACAGTGCGGTATTTAGTGATGGTAGTTTTTGTTACATCCCTAAAGGTGTGAGATGTCCAATGGAACTCTCTACTTATTTTAGAATAAATCAAGCAGGAACAGGTCAATTTGAACGCACACTATTAATTGCAGACGAAGCTAGTTACGTGAGTTATCTTGAAGGCTGTACCGCCCCTAGTAGAGATGAAAACCAATTACATGCAGCCGTTGTAGAGTTAATTGCACTAGATGCTGCTGAAATCAAATACTCAACTGTCCAGAACTGGTACCCAGGGAACGCAGAAGGAAAAGGTGGGGTTTACAATTTTGTGACAAAAAGAGGTGTTTGTGAAAAGGACGCTAAAATTTCTTGGACTCAAGTTGAAACAGGAAGTGCTGTTACATGGAAATATCCATCCTGCATATTGAAAGGAGATAACTCAGTAGGAGAATTTTACTCTATTGCAGTTACAAACAACTACCAACAAGCTGATACAGGAACAAAAATGATTCACTTGGGTAAAAACACCAAGTCAACAATCATTAGCAAAGGAATATCAGCTGGAAAATCACAAAATAGCTACAGAGGCTTGGTGCAAATAAGCTCTAGAGCTGATAACGCTAGAAACTTTTCCCAATGTGACAGTTTGTTAATGGGAAATGAATGTGGCGCACACACCTTTCCTTACATTGAGGTTAAAAATAAGACTGCCCAGATTGAGCATGAGGCTACCACAAGTAAAATTGGTGAAGACCAGATATTTTACTGTAACCAGCGTGGAATTGAAACCGAAAAAGCAATAGCGTTAATTGTTAACGGATTTAGTAAAGATGTATTAAATAAACTCCCAATGGAATTTGCTGTTGAAGCACAAAAACTATTAGAAATAAGTTTAGAGGGTTCTGTAGGATAAAATTTAAAAAATGAAAAGAATATTTATATTTCTCTTAATAACTTCAGTTTTAAGCTGTAAAAACTCAACTCCTGAGGGACTGACGACTATCAAAGGAAACTATATCTTTTTTGAAGATGCGGCAGTTTTACAAAATGACAATGAAATTTATGGGGTGTTTTTAAATGCTAAAGCTATAGAATTAAATAAAAAAGCAGCGTCATTCAAAACAAGTAATACAGATATGGTAAACGTAGAAATAACTGGAATTATCTCTACAAAAAAAGACCCAAAAATTTTATGGGAAAATAAAATAGAAATTATTGATATCATCGCTGTTTCTGCAGCAAAAGAAACGGATAATACACTAAAATTAGGCACAGAATAATTATGTTAAAAATAACTAATTTACATGCACACATTGACGAAAAGTCAATTCTTAAAGGCATAAATCTAGAGATAAAACCAGGAGAAGTACATGCTATTATGGGGCCTAATGGCTCTGGAAAAAGCACACTTGCCTCAGTAATCGCTGGAAAAGAAGAATACGAAGTTGAAAAAGGAGAAATCACCTTAGAAGGTCAAAATATCGACGAACTTTCTGTTGAAGAACGGGCACATAAAGGAATCTTTTTATCCTTTCAGTACCCAGTAGAAATCCCTGGAGTTACAGTAACTAACTTCATAAAAACGTCGCTAAATGAAATGCGTAAAGCAAAAGGTTTAGATGATATGCCCGCCAAAGAAATGCTAAAACTGATTCGTGAAAAATCAGAGTTGTTGGAAATTGACAGAAAATTTTTATCTAGATCTCTAAACCAAGGATTTTCAGGTGGTGAAAAAAAACGAAATGAAATTTTTCAAATGGCAATGTTAGAGCCAAAACTAGCTATCCTAGATGAAACGGATTCAGGTTTGGATATTGATGCACTTAGAATTGTTGCTAATGGAGTTAATAAATTAAAGTCCAAAGACAATGCAGTCGTAATCATTACTCATTACCAACGCTTACTAGATTACATTGTACCTGATTATGTACACGTACTCTACAATGGGAAAATTGTAAAATCAGGAACCAAAGAACTAGCCTTCGAATTAGAAGAAAAAGGCTACGACTGGATTAAACAAGAATCTGAAAATTAAAAGAACGCAAAGCCTTTATGGAACTTAAAGAAAAATTAGTATCCTCTTTTATTGCTTTTGAAAATCAGATTTCATTAGACAACACTTTTGTTCACTCAATGAGAACAGAGGCTCTTACCCATTTTGAAAACAAAGGATTTCCTGAAAAAAAAGAAGAGGCTTGGAAATATACAAGCCTAAAAAAGGTTCTCAAAGAAGACTTTAGTGTATTTTCAAAAACAGAACATGCTTTGGAGTATAAAGATGTTCAACCCTATTTCATACACGATATTGACAGTTATAAGATTGTATTTGTGGACGGAAAATATGCGTCTCACCTATCTCAAACTACACATGATGGCATTGATATTTGCCTCATGTCTTATGCTTTAGAAAAACCAAAATACCGATCGGTAATTGAAAACTATTTTAATAAAATAATAGAAAAGAATAGCTTAACGTCGCTAAATACTGCTTTTGTAAACGAAGGGGCCTATATCCATATTACTAAAAATAAATTGGTTGAAAAACCTATTCAGATTATTCATTTTTCAACTGGAAATGAGGCAGCTCTTTTGCTACAGCCTAGAAATCTAATTGTAGTAGATGAAAATGCACATGTTCAAATCATAGAACGTCACCAAAGTCTTACGGACAATCCAACCTTAACCAATAGTGTAACCGAAATATTTGCTGCTAAAAGAGGGATTATTGATTACTATAAAGTTCAAAATGACAAAGAGAATGCTTCACTTATAGACAGCACGTTTATAGACCAAGGAAGAGAGAGTCACGTTTCTGTTCATACATTTAGTTTTGGCGGTAAATTAACACGGAATAATTTAAACTTTTATCAAAATGGTGAGCACATGGACTCTACCTTGAAAGGGGTGACCATAATTGGAAACAAACAACATGTAGACCACAATACACTGGTTCACCATATTGAACCAAATTGTGAAAGCCATCAAGATTATAAGGGAATATTTAGCGATAGCTCTGTAGGGGTTTTTAACGGAAAAGTACTTGTAAATAAAGAAGCCCAAAAAACCAATGCTTTTCAGGCTAACAACAACCTACTTGTTAATGATAAAGCGACAATAAACACCAAGCCTCAGTTAGAGATTTTTGCAGATGACGTGAAATGCTCGCATGGATGTACTATTGGACAGTTAGACGAAAATGCACTGTTTTACTTGCGCGCAAGAGGAATACCTGAAAAAGAAGCAAAAGCACTTTTAATGTATGCCTTTGCAAATAACGTTTTAGAAAGTGTTAAAATTCCTCAATTAAAAAACAGAATTAATAAATTGATTGCTAAAAAACTGGGCGTTAATATTGGATTTGATTTGTAATGAAAAACCAAAACTCAAATATGATTTTTGATGTAGAAAATATCCGAAATGATTTTCCGATACTTTCGAGAAATGTTAATGGGAAGCCCTTAATTTACTTTGACAATGCGGCTACCTCACAAACACCTCAGCAAGTTATTGATGTCATTGTCGATTATTACTCAAATTACAATTCAAATATCCATAGAGGAGTACACACACTAAGTCAGGAAGCAACAGACAAATATGAAGGCGCTCGGCAAATAATTCAAAAGCACTTTAACGCGTTGCATTCTCACGAAATCATATTTACTTCTGGGACTACTCATAGTATTAATTTGGTAGCGAATGGATTTGCTGGCTTGCTAACGAAATCTGATACTGTTTTAGTATCTGCATTAGAACACCATAGCAACATTGTACCTTGGCAAATGCTTTGTGAAAAAACAAAAGCAACTTTAAAAGTAATTCCCATGACACAAGAGGGGGCCTTAGACATGGATGCTTATGACAACTTGTTGCTTTTAAATCCAAAACTGGTTTTTGTAAATCATATTTCTAACGCCTTGGGAACCATTAACCCTATTGAGGAAATGATTCAAAAAGCACATAAAGTAGGAGCTGCAATATTAATTGATGGCGCACAGGCTTGCCCTCACATTAAGCCCGATGTTCAGGCTTTAGATGTAGACTTTTATGTGACTTCTGGACATAAAATGTGTGGACCAACAGGAGTTGGAATGCTCTATGCAAAAGAAGCTTGGCTTCATAAACTGCCCCCTTATCAGGGAGGTGGAGAAATGATTTCGGAGGTAACCTTTGAAGAAACAACTTATGCTGGACTCCCTCATAAATTTGAAGCTGGAACTCCAAATATTTGTGGTGGAATCGCTTTTGGAGCGGCGATTGACTACATGAATTCTATTGGTTTTGATGCTATTGCTTCTTACGAACATGAGCTATTAGAATATGCTACTGGGAAAATGAATGCTATTAGTGGTATGAAAATCTACGGCCCAAAAGAAAACAAAACATCAGTGATCTCATTTAACATTGAAGGTGTCCATGCCTATGACCTTGGAACTATTATTGATAAGCTAGGGATTGCAATTCGTACAGGGCAACACTGCGCACAGCCAATTATGGATTTCTTTGGAATCTCAGGAACTGCTAGAGCCTCCTTTTCTTTCTATAATACCAAACAAGAAATAGATGTTTTTGTAGAAGGGGTTAAAAGAGCCACAATGATGTTGCGTTAGTTTATATTTTATTACTTTTATAAAATAACTTGTATAAATTGACTTTACCAAAGGCATATGAAACTACTAATCACTTGTTTGACTTTAATTGTTTTAGCTTGTAACTCTGCTAAAGCACCAAATGATAACTCCTTAAAAGAGTTAGGACAACATGAGCTCACCGTAATATACCAGGCGCATACCCGTGGTTTTTTTGAAGAAATTTCTATAACTGAAAAATCAGTTATCTTATTTAAAGACTATGAAAAACTAAAGCCTATCACAGGTACAATTTCTGCTAAAGAATGGAAAATCTGTATTGATTTAGTGGAGGCGATTGACCTCAAATCTATAAGTCAATTAACGGCTCCTTCTAATTTAAGACAATCAGATCGAGTGCCTTTCGCACACGTATCCATAATTAAAAAAGGAGATACTATAAAATCCAGTGATTTCGACCACAAAAACCCACCTAAAGAACTAAAGGAGTTAGTTGAGCTTATAATATCTATAAAAGAAAATTAAGATTCCAATTTAAGAATTGTATTTTTGTAGTATGAAAATTGAAACCATAAAAGAAGAGTTAATAGACGAGTTTTCTATGTTTGAAGACTGGATGGAGCGGTACGAATATATGATTGAACTAGGGAAATCATTACCGATCGTTGAACCACAGTTCAAAACTGAGGATAATATCATTAAAGGGTGTCAAAGTAAGGTCTGGCTTCATGCTGAGTTAGAAAGTGATAAAATTATATTTACTGCTGACAGTGATGCAATTATAACAAAAGGCATTGTAGCAATTTTGATTAGAGTTTTTTCAAACCAAAGCCCTGAAATTATCCTAAAGACAAATACTGATTTTATTGACGAAATTGGGCTTAAAGAGCACCTATCTCCCACTCGAGCAAATGGCTTAGTAAGTATGATTAAAAAAATAAAAATGTATGCAGTAGCATATCAAACACAAATAGGATTATGAATACCGAAGAAATTGACGTTAATGCTTTAGGAGAAAAAATAGTTCGTGTCATAAAAACAATTTTTGATCCAGAAATACCAGTAGATATTTATGAACTAGGGCTCATTTATGATGTCTTTGTAAATGAAGATTATGAGGTAAAAGTCTTAATGACGCTGACCACTCCAAACTGTCCGGTCGCTGAAACGCTTCCTTTAGAAGTAGAAGAAAAAATAAAATCATTAGATGCTGTCAAAGACGCAGAAGTTGAAATCACTTTTGATCCCCCTTGGACGCAAGACTTGATGAGTGAAGAAGCTAAGCTAGAACTTGGAATGCTATAATCATGAAAACGCCTGAGATTATAAATCGTGTAGCTAATAGCGCTTTAATCACAATTGACTTAGAAGACTATTACCCTAACGGAACACGTGTAGTGTTTGACATTAAAGACTGGTTATACGAAAGCTTAGTTCTTCGCGAAAAAGAATTCAGAGCCTTTGTAGAGGCACATGAATGGAGTGCCTATCAAAATAAATATGTTGCCCTTTGCTGTACTTCAGATGCAATCATTCCAGGGTGGGCCTATATGCTTGTAAGACTCCGGCTCTCAGGAACTGCTAAACAGGTTGTTGTTGGCGACTTAGAAGCTTTAGAAACGAGTCTTTATCAAAAAATAATTAACGATTTGGATCTCAGCCACTGTACAAACAAACCTGTAATTATTAAAGGCTGTTCTAATAAGCCTGTTCCACAAAATGCTTATCTTTTTTTGATTGACAAATTGCAACCTACTGCAAAATCGATACTTTATGGAGAAGCATGTTCATCAGTACCTCTTTACAAGAAAAAATAAGACTTTATTTATTATTAATCCCCAAATCTATTAACACATGAAAAAAATAATTTTATTAATTGCATTAACAGTACAAATTCACAGTATTTATTCACAAGAAAAAACACAAGATAGTATCCCTAGTTCTGCGTGGACAAAAGGAGGCACCTTCTCATTTTTACTAAATCAATCTTCTTTTGATAATTGGGTTGCAGGGGGAGTCAGTAATATTTCTGGTGCAATAGGTATCAACTATGATTTTAACTACTCCAAAGCAAGCTGGTCTTGGGACAATAAAATTATTGCTGCTTTTGGAATTACAAAAATTAAAGAACAGGACATACAAAAATCAGATGACCGCCTAGAATGGAATTCTGTTTTGGGGAAAAAGGCAAAAGGATACTGGAATTACTCGCTATTTCTAAATTTTAAAACACAATTTACTGACGACCTTAATAGTGAAACTAAAGGGCCTACACGTCTTTTGTCTCCCGGATATTTACAAGTTGGTCCCGGAATGCTTTGGAGAAAAAGCGATAACTTAAAAGTGAATATAGCTCCTGCAACTTCAAAATTAATTGTCGTGGATAAAGAGCTTACACTGCCAGACGCAGCTTACTTTGGGGTAGAAGAAGGGAAAAGCACGCGGTATGAGTTGGGAGCCTCTATAGGAGCCTATTATAAATTCACTTTGATGGAAAATATAACGATGGAAAACATCCTAAATCTATACTCAGACTACCTAGGAGATCCTCAAAATGTAGATCTTGATTATACGATTAATATTGTGATGGGTATTAATAAATACTTCTCAACAAACTTGGCATTTCAAGCTATTTATGATGACAACGCGTTTGAGGGTTTACAAACACGACAAGTAATTGGACTCGGAATAAATTATAGTTTTTAATCGTATTGACTCTATAAAAAAAGCAGCTATTCGCTGCTTTTTTTATTCAATAATATCCTCGTAGTCAGGGTACAAAAAGTGATTATAAGGAAATCTCTTTATGTGAATTTCACGAACTGTATCATAAACACGTTTTTTAAAGTCTTCTAAATTGTCTTTGTTTAGGGCTGAAATAAATAAAGAGTTTTTGCCAATTTTAGACATCCAAGTCGCTTTCCACTCATCCAAAGAGTAATGTGCCTCAGTACGGATCGCTATTAAGTCCGTATCATCAAATGGTTCAGCTTCATAAGCATCTATCTTATTAAAAACCATCAAGGTGGGTTTGTCTAACGCATTTATTTCCCCTAAAATTAAATTTACAGAAGCGATATGCTCCTCGAAACTTGGATGAGAAATATCCACGACATGCAAAAGTAAGTCGGATTCTCTGACCTCATCCAGTGTACTCTTAAATGAATCAACTAATTGTGTTGGAAGCTTTCTTATAAACCCAACCGTATCACTCATTAAAAAAGGAAGGTTTTTAACCACCACTTTACGTACAGTAGTATCTAAAGTTGCGAATAATTTATTTTCAGCAAATACGTCTGATTTACTAATTACATTCATTAAAGTAGATTTCCCAACATTAGTATACCCCACAAGAGCAACCCGTACCATAGCCCCTCTGTTACTTCGTTGGATTGACATTTGCTTGTCAATTTTTTTGATTTTTGCCTTGAGTAATGCGATTTTTTCTCTCACAATCCGACGGTCAGTTTCAATTTCTGTTTCACCAGGCCCACGCATACCAATACCCCCTTTTTGTCGCTCCAGGTGCGTCCACATTCCTTTTAGTCTTGGTAATAA
Organism: uncultured Flavobacteriaceae bacterium; assembly: GCA_905181825.1. Taxonomy (GTDB): domain Bacteria; phylum Bacteroidota; class Bacteroidia; order Flavobacteriales; family Flavobacteriaceae; genus Hel1-33-131. Next base: position 10,186 of record CAJIZJ010000010.1, on the reverse strand, counting down.
ATACTCACACTGCGCCAATTCAACTTGGGTCCTAGCATAACTTGTTTGTGCCCTTTGGGCAAAAATATCTAGAATGAGATTAGTTCTATCTAAAACTTTGCAATTTAATATTTTACTAATATTTCTTTCTTGTGCTGAAGATAATTCGTCATCAAAAATGGCAGTCCCTATGTTATTTTCTTCAATAAAGACGCGAAGCTCTTCCATTTTCCCTGTTCCAATGAACGTTTTAGGGTTAGGCATGTCCATCTTTTGAGTGAAGCGCTTCATCACTTCCCCTCCTGCAGTATAGGTTAGAAACTCAAGCTCCTCTAAATACTCTTTAGATTTGATTTCGTCTTGCGATTTGGTAATGACACCAATCAACACTGCTTTTTCTAAATTAATATCTTTTTTTTCTAACATAAATATGTTTGCACAAAGGTAAATATTAAAAACTAGATTAAAAGAAGTAAAATTTTAAATATTATAATGCACACAGCTTTAATCTAGCTGCACTTTATCGATAAAATACGCATTTAAACTATTAATACAATGTTAACAACAGTTAACATTGTAAATTAATTATCTTCATTCTCTTTAAAAACAACCAATTTAATTTTATGAAAAATATTACTACTTTAATAGTCCTGTTTTGCTTTACCCTATTTTCTTACAGCCAATGCGATCACACTTTTGTGATGAACGATTCATACGGAGATGGATGGAGTGGATCAACGGTTGATATATTAGTTGATGGCGTTGTAGTTGTTGCGGGAGCTACTGCTGCTGACGCTAGTGTAACTTCTGGTAGTACTGAAAATTTAGTATTCCAAGCTGCGACCGGAACTGAAATTACGCTTTCAAACTGGACTACGGGATCATGGACTGGTGAAGTTTCTTGGGCAATCCTAGATAATGAGGGTACTTCTCTAGCTTCGGGTAGTCATGGAGAAATCCCTACGACAAATGGTTATTGTACACCACCACCAGCTTGTGAACACACTTTTGTAATGAACGATTCTTATGGAGATGGATGGAACGGATCAACGGTTGATATATTAGTTGATGGCGTTGTAGTTGTTGCGGGAGCTACTGCTGCTAACGCTGGTGTAACTTCTGGCAGTACTGAAAATTTATTATTTGCTGCAACTGATGGTTCACAAATTTCAATTTCAAACTGGACTACGGGTACATGGACTGCTGAAGTTTCTTGGGCAATCCTAAACGGCGATGGTGGAGAACTCGCTTCAGGTATTCATGGTGAGGTCGCTGATGTTACAGCATCATGCCCAAGTTGTGCCGCTCCAAGCATGTTAACAGTTGATAGTACATCTGCAACAGGTGCTGTCATTTCATGGACAGCGGAAGCGGAAATTACCTCATGGGAGTATCAATTATTGATTTCAGGTGAAACTCCTGCAGAAACTGGCACCGCTAGTTCTGATAATCCTTTAACAATTACAGGCTGTTATTCTAATACGTCATATGACCTATATATAAGGACTGATTGTGGCGGAACTTATAGTTCTTGGGCTATGGCTAGCTTTACAACCAATCCAGCTTGTGGAGATACTTTATATGACTCCGGAGGATCTGATGGAGACTATGCAAGTAATGAATTGACAACTGTAACTGTATTTCCTGAAAATGATGGAGACCTAGTGACTTTTACTTTTCTTAGTTTTAATACTGAAGCAAACTATGACGACCTAACCGTTTATGACGGACCGGATACATCATCTACTATTGTAGGTGTTTTTGATGGGACAGAAATTCCAGACCCAATTTCATCTACACATGCAACAGGTGCCTTAACATTTGTGTTTGACAGTGATGGATCAGTTGTTAGATCAGGTTATGAAATATTAATCTCTTGTGCACCGCAACCTGAGTGTTTAGCGCCAACTGACTTAACTGCATCTATTGTTACAGCTAGTTCTGTTGATGTTTCATGGACGGTAAATAATGAAGAAACCCAATGGGAATATATCATACAACCTCAAGGAACTGGAACTCCTACTACTGCAGGAACTGCAATCACAACAAATCCTTTCACAATTACCGGACTTGACTCTGGAACAGATTATGAAATTTACATAAGAGCCATCTGTAATGCTACTGACGTAAGCACATGGACAGGCCCTTTAAACATAACAACAAGCCCTGCCTGTGGAGATACTATATACGACTCTGGTGGAGCTGATGGAGACTATTCAAGTAATGAATTGACAACTGTAACTGTATACCCTGAAAATGATGGAGACCTAGTGACTTTTACTTTTCTTAGTTTTAATACTGAAGGTTGCTGCGATGATTTGATCGTTTATGACGGACCGGATATAACTGCTATTGTAGTAGGGGAATTTGCTGGAACTGACATCCCTGATCCTATTTCATCTACACATGCAACAGGTGCCTTAACATTTGTGTTTGACAGTGATGGATCAGTTGTTAGATCAGGTTATGAAATATTAATCTCTTGTGCACCTGCTCCTAGTTGTTTTCCTCCAAATCAATTGAATGTTTCAAATATTTCTGGAACAACAGCAGATTTTAATTGGACGCCTGGTACAGGAAATGACTCTTGGGAGTATGTGATTTTACCGACAGGATCTCCTGCACCAACGGCTGCTGGTACTGTAACAACGGTAAACTCAACACAGTTTACTGATCTGGAGTTCTTAACAACATACGATGTATATGTACGTGCCGATTGTGGTGCTGATGATGGCTACTCTACATGGTCTGGACCTGTAACTTTTACAACAACACAACAAACAGACTATACCATTGAATGTGGAGTAGATGTTTTAAATATTAACTACTGTTACACAATTAATGATTCAACCTTTTGGGTTTTTAGTTCAACAGATGGATTTCCATTAAAAATAACTTTTAATGCCGGAACAATCGAAGGGTTCTGGGATGATCTTACTATCTATGATGGGAGTGATAACACAGGAACCGTTTTATTTAACAACAATGACTCTGATCTTGACGATTTTGCAGGACTTGTCATAGAATCGACATTAACATCGGTTTATATTGAAGTTGACTCTGATGGGTTTGGAAGTTGTGAATCTTCTGATACTTATATTCCTTGGGATTTTGTTGTAGCATGTAAGACATGTGTTACACAGTCTGCAACCTATGAAGTTGTAGGTGTTTGCGAACCAAACCAAGAGTTTTATGTAGATGTTGACTTGACTGACCTTGGGTCAGCGGTTAACATAAGCATGACTGATGGTTTGTCAGCACAAACGACTCAATCAACTGGGATGTTCACGTTTGGACCTTATGAAGCGAATTCAAATGTTAATATTACAGTTACTAACTCAGATGATACTAGCTGTTCAATCAATAGTGGAGATTTAACATTTTTATGTCCACCAGCTCCAAATGATTGTTCAATTATATATGCTGGAGAGGATACTGGATTTTGTGAAGGCGCTAGTACAAACTTGACTGCTGTATACCACCCATTAGGGCAAGACACCACTTCTTATGACGTTACCACTCAACAAGGATGTCCTTCCCCTCCATTAACTGGTGGTGTACCAACAAGCTTAGAGATTGATGACCGCTGGTCTGATGTAATAGACTTAGGTTTTGAATTTTGTTTCTTTGGAGGCACCTACAGTCAAATATTAATAGGATCTAACGGCGTGCTTTCATTTGAAATAGACAACGCAGATAGTTATAATGGCTATAATATAGACACGGATGACACCTTACCAAATTCAACGAATACAAGTCTGTCAGAGGCTAATATATTTGGGGTCGCTCATGATATTGATCCTAGTGTATGTGGATCTATTAACTATATGGTCCTGGGATCCTCACCATCTAGACAATTTGTAGTCAATTTTTCTGAAATATGTCATTTCTCTTGTAACGACATACAATCAAGCTCTCAAATTATTCTTTATGAGTCTTCAAATACAATAGATATAAATATTTATGACAAGCCAATTTGTGACACTTGGAACGACGGATTAGCAGTTGTAGGCGTTCAAAACATCGAGGATACAATTGCATTCACACCACCAGAGAGAAACACAAGCGTTTGGGAAGCAACTGATGAGTTCTGGAGATTTACACCATCTCTTGGAACAGACGACTACGTATTTGAATGGTTTGAAGGAACTACTTTGCTAGGAAATGAGGATACTGTAACAGTATCTCCTACAGAAACAACAACCTATACCGCTTCAATTACCTATAACTTATGTAATGGTGGAACAGCGACCGTAACGGACACAGTAGTTGTTGAAATAAGTCCGACTCCAGAGCCAATTGCAGCTAGCGATATTGTTTACCAATGTCCTGGAGATGAAAGTATATTAGAAGTGACTGTTGACGCTGACGTTGCAGACTCTACGACTTACTACTGGACGTATGACGGAGTGGATGTACAATCAGGTCCTGATAATACCTATGTAGTACCTTCAGGGCAATTTGGAGACTATTTAGTTACCGCTATTGACGAAGCAGGGTGTTTCGGAGATACTATGATTACTGTAACTGAAAGTATAGTTCCTGAACTTGAAGAAGGTACTAGCTTCACAAAATGTATGAATGAAGACGTTGATTTAGAGGTTAATGTTTTAAACATGGATCTTTTGGGAGACGAACTAGAATATACATGGTACGTAGACGGAGTTGAAGTCCAATCTGGGTCAGATGACTATTACACACACACAGCAGAACAAGAAAACGGAATGATTACTGTGGTTGTAACAGACATCATGTCCTCATGTGAATCGGCAACAATTATTGAAGTAGGGTATTACATGAATGCTAATTGTTTGGATATGCCTCAAGGGCTTTCACCTAACGGGGATGGACTGAATGATTGCTTAGAATTGGATCACTTAGAAGACAAGGAAGACATTGTTAAAATTGAAATATTCAACCGATACGGAATCAAAGTCTTTGAAATGAATGACTACATGGATCAATGGTGTGGACAAAACGCTAGTGATGGAAATGACGGTTCTAACGATTTACTACCTGTAGGAACTTACTTCTATGTAGTTCAATTTGCATCAGAAAAAGAGCCAATTATTAGCTGGATATACCTTAACTACTAACCAAAACAACAACTGACTATAATGAAAAATTTAGTAAAACTTTTATTTACAATACTGTTGGCGTCTCAGGTGAATGCCCAACAAGATCCTCAGTACACGCAGTACATGTACAATATGAACATTATTAACCCAGCTTACACAGGCTCTACTGAGGGTTTATCTGTCGGCGCATTGTATCGCAGTCAGTGGGTAGGATTAGATGGTGGACCAGAAACATTTACATTTAACATTCACTCGCCTGTAGGAAAACAAGTAGGCTTAGGTCTTTCTGTGATTTCCGATCAAATTGGACCTGTAAAAGAAACAAATGCTTATGTAGATTTTTCTTACACAATTCCTGTAGGAACCGTTACCAAATTAGCATTTGGGTTAAAGGGAGGGTTTACATTTCATGATATAGGGTTAATAAGTTTGGATTTAATTGACGATTTCGACCCTAACTTCCAATCTAATATTAATGAAATGACGCCAAACATTGGGGCAGGGGTTTATTTTTACAAACCAAACAAATACTATATTTCTGCATCAGTACCTAATATTTTAAATGGTGTGCATTTAGACACACAGGGTAGAAAAATCGGATCTGAATCCGAACACTTTTTTGCAGCTGCTGGTTATGTGTTTGATTTATCTGAAAACTTTAAATTAAAGCCTCATGCACTTTTAAAATACGCGACCGATGCGCCTATTAGTTATGACATAAACGCCAATCTTTTTATGTATAATATAGTAGAGGTTGGACTAGGCTATCGCCTACAAGATTCGTTTAGTGGGATGATTAATTTTCAAGTGTCCAACAATATGAGAATTGGGTATGCATATGATGCCATACGTTCAGATTTGGATATTGTGACCAATTCGTCACATGAAATCTTTATTAATTTTGATCTTAACTTCACCACAAAAGTTTCACGATCTCCACGTTATTTCTAATCTAAGTTAAGCTAAAATTATGAAAAATATTATATCAATTTTTATTATCACATTACTAACTAGTGCTAGTCTAACTGCTCAAGGTAATGACACCAAAAAAGCAGACAAACATTTCAATAAATTTGAATTTGTTGATGCTGCTGCAGATTATTTAAAACTAGTAGAAGACGGAAAGGCGGATACTTATGTGTATAGCCAACTAGCAGAAAGCTATTATAACGTATTCAACACTGTTGAGGCTGAAAAATGGTACGCAAAATCACTTGAGACTGCTACAGATCCTGAAATGGTTTACAACTATTCACAGATGCTTAAAGCCAATGGTAAATACGAAGAATCTAATGTACAATTGGCTAAGTTCGCTTCAATGCGACCGGCAGACAACAGAGCAACAGCTTTTAGAGACAATCCTAATTATTTACCAAAAATACTAGAAAAGGGAAAGAAATTTAATGTTCAAAACTTATCCATTAACTCAGAAGTTTCTGACTTTGGAGGAACTCTTAAAAATGGTAAACTTTACATCACCTCAGCTAGAAACGATAGAAATAGCAGAAAAACTTATGGCTGGAGTACTGAGGCCTTTTTAGATATTTATACTGCTGTTGTAAATGACGACGGTGAATTTCAAATGCCTTCAATTATTGAAGATAACATTAATACAAAGTACCATGAAGGGACTGTGAGTTTTTCTCCTGACGGAAATACAATGTATTTTTCTCGTGAAAGTTTTTATGATAAAATATATGAAAAAGATCCTTCAACAAAATATAAAATCAGTGTTTTACATCTCTACAAATCTATAAACCAAGAAGGTCAATGGTCAGAAGCAGAGCCATTATCATTAAATGGTGAGAACTATTCTGTAAAAAACCCATCCGTTAGTGCAGACGGCAAAACCTTATATTTCGCTTCAGACAAAATTGGTGGCTATGGTAATTTCGATGTTTATAGTGCGCCCATAGATGAAAACGGTTCTGTTGGAGAAGCAACAAACCTAGGTCAAAAAGTGAATACTGAAGGACAAGAAATGTTCCCTTTCATTAGCACTAGTAACACTCTTTATTTCTCTTCAAATGGCCACCTTGGTCTAGGAGGGTTGGATGTGTTTTTTACTAAGATTATTGATGGAAAAGCAGGACCTGTAAGAAACATCGGCATTCCAGTGAACGGAAATGCAGATGATTTTGCCTTTAGCTTTAATGAAGAAACTGAAAAAGGATTTGTGTCTTCAAATAGAGAAGGTGGAATGGGAAGTGATGATATTTACGCCATTAAAAAACTTCAACCAATCTGTGATGTCCTTATGACGGTGACTGTAAGAGATAGCAAAACAGGATTAATCTTAGATGGAGCATCTGTGAGTATTCAAGATTCTGAGGGTAATATTTTTGGGACAAAAATTTCTAATTTCGAAGGTATTGTCGAATACATCATCGAATGTGATATAGACACTAAACTTGTGGGATCTAAAATAGATTACGAAAGTGGATCTACCTTAGTAGCTGGAACCAGTGAAGAAGAGATTTCTGCCGAACTACTATTAACGCCTATAGAAGAAATTATACTTGCAAACAAAGTCATTTTAAATCCTATTTACTTTGACTTTGACAAATCTAATATTACTGCTCAGGCAGCATTTGAATTAGACAAATTAGTTCAGTTAATGACTAAATACAAGTCAATTGTTATCAGTGCAGAATCGCATACAGATTCTAGAGGATCTGCTTCTTACAACCTATCTCTTTCTGAAAGACGCGCACTGACTACCGCTCAGTATGTGATTTCAAAAGGAATTGATGCCACTAGAATAACAGGTTCTGGAAAAGGGGAAACGATTCCTAGCATAGACTGTGGTGGACGTTGTACGGAAGAAGAGCACCAACTAAATAGACGCTCAGAATTCTTGATCTTATCAGGAAATCCAAATGACCAATAAGTAATTAAATTACTTAATTAAAAAAGCCTCAGCAAATGCTGAGGCTTTTTTAATTTTATAATGCTTGTAACATCAATAAGGCTAACCCAATAATTCCAACAGGGAGCACAATGAGCATAAACAGGGAATACTCTAAGCCTTTTTTGTTAGAGAGCTTAGCATTTAGTACACGGCGTTTACGACCACTGTAACTGAGCCAGTTTTTGAAGTGAATAAAAACCGCTGTCATTATAAAAAGAAGCCAAGAATTGGCCCCCGACATGACGACGACTTTCATTTGATCTAAAAACTTAATAAGAAATACACCAAGTAGCAGCAGTAATGCTATTTCTACTACAGAAACATAGTACAATGCTATAGTGTTGGCTTTTTGCTTAAAACGACCTTTAAAACGGCTAAAAACGGTCAGGTAAAGTTGGTTGAAAAAATTCATAGTTGCCAATATAGAAAAAACCTGTGATCAGATCACAGGTTTTTTAGATTTATAGATATAAATTAATACTAGTTTTGAACCAATACTTTAACATTATCAATTTCATAGGTTCCTGTATTGCCTGAATTGGCAGTGTATTTAAAAGCAATATGAGCATTCCCAGAATAAGGGCTTAAATCAACTAATCCAGAGTAGATCCAATCTTTGTAATAAGTAGCGTCTGGCACAATGGTCCCTGGAAGAGATGTCCAAGTGGCAGAAGACACACTTGCATCTGTTCCGTCCCAGTCTGTAGAAATCAATAATTCTAATTCACTGCCATCACTAAAACTATTTGAAGATTCAAAGTCAAAGAACTCAAATTCCTGAGCGTCTAAATCAATCTGTGGCGTAATTAACCATGAAACGGTACTTGCATCACCAGAATTATAGGCACTAATTTGTGCGATTCTACTTCCCGGATTACCAGTGTCAGTAGTTGTTCTTGCGATCCAATCTCTAGAACCTTCTTCAATATAATTTGTCCAATTACCAGAAATCTGGTCAAAATTTGCATAGGCTTCAAAGTCTTCTTCAAAAAGAATTCCAAAATCATCAACATTTAATAGTTCGCAACGAGATCCACTAAAGTCTACATCATCTGTTGTGTTTAAGGCTAGAATCAAAGAACTTCCATCATAAGTCTTAGAAACGACTCCGGCAACGGAACCATTACCAGTTGGTAACATTTCATTTTTATAATTTGCAAAACCACTTGTTTCAAGATTCATATTGGAATAGCTAAACCCAGAACAAGACTGTAAAGTTCTTTGTGTATCGTAATCCTCAGAAGGGTCAAAATAACGAAGGCCGGCTAAATTATCTTCAAACTCAACATTATCAATTTGCACAAACATACCAACATGAACACTTGCTATTTGAGAAAATTGAACGTTCAATGGAACAATCTCTTCAGTAATTTCAGACCTGATTAATGTCGCATCCATTTGACTTTGTGTTAAACTGGTTACAGTCGTACCATATTGATCACTTTCGGTGCCACCACCAATAGTAATAACTTCATTTCCAACACGCTCTTCTCCAATATACAATCCGCCTGGTACTCCAGACTCAAATAATGGGTTTAGATTAATATATACCTCACGACCTTTATTAAATCTGTTGTAAGAATCTACTTGGCTCAAAATAATTTTGATAGCCGCCGTTGGATTCTCTGGGCTATCTTGCAAGTAAAATTCTTTATAAAAGTTACCTGTTAAATCTGAAGAAGTCACATAGCCTTTAACTACGATATTGGTATCAACTCGAAAAGGCATTTCTGAGCTACTGTCATACATCGCTTTAACTTCTGAAATTGAGACTAAGTTTATATCTCCTGAAAGTAGTTCAGTAAGCGCTATATTTTCTTCCGTCCCTACACTTTCTGGCACCGAAAAATCATCGTCTTGTACACAAGACATAATAGCAACACTCGTTAAGAGCGCTAATAGATAGTTTTTAAAATTTATTGTTTTCATAATATGATAAATTAATGTTTATTTTTTTGTTAGAATCTAAGGTTAAGGTTCATGAAGTAAGTGGTCCCACGACCAAACCAGTATTTTGGTCCAAAGCGACGAGTTGGCGCGCTCGTATCTTCTTTCAGAGTTTGGTAATTTGCGTTACGCCCTTGCTCAAATCCACCCGTTTTAAATTGGGTATTAAGAATATTGTTTAAACTCACAAACAGACTGATGTACTTGTCACCAACTTTCCAAGACTTTCCTCCTACGGCATTCCATACCATATAAGAATCAAATTTTTCTT